>JBEDAQ010000045.1:0-6219 GCA_041177685.1 Actinomycetota bacterium
TCATAAAGCATCGCGCCATTTCCCAAAATGCTGTGGCCAAAGGAAAATGCCTCTGCAATCTCTGGCATCCAACGCGGCGGCCTTCCTGTTACATAATAAATTTCAATTCCCTCTGCATGCGCAGCATGGAAAGCGGCTTTGGTGCGCTCTGAGATTTTGCCTTGGTGCGGAACAATTGTTCCATCTAAATCAGTTGCGATTAATTTGGGCCGGCGTAATAGGTCGCTCAATTAACCCACCGGATTAAATCGATCCATTCCAAGGAATGGCTGCAAGGCTTTTGGTACCAAGACCGAACCATCGGCTTGTTGGTGATTTTCCAGAATCGAAACAATCATGCGCGGTACGGCAACCAAAGTTCCATTCAAAGTCGCAACTGGATAGGTGCCGTTTTCACCTTTAGTGCGCACATTCAAGCGACGAGCTTGAAAGTCGCTGCAGTTTGAGGTGCTTGTGACTTCGCGATAAGCGTTTTGAGTTGGAATCCAAGCTTCGCAATCAAATTTACGGTTAGCGCTGGAGCCTAAATCACCGGTTGCAACATCAATTACTCGGTAAGGAATCTCCATCGCATTTAAGAAATCCTTTTCCCAAGCCAGCAATCTTTGATGCTCTGCAACCGCTTCCTCTGGTGCACAAAAAGAAAACATCTCAACCTTTTCAAATTGATGCACGCGAATAATGCCGCGGGTGTCCTTGCCATAAGAGCCAGCTTCGCGACGGAAACATGGTGAGTAACCGGTGTAACGCAGCGGCAAAGATTTTGCATCCAGGATTTCATCCATGTGATACGCCGCAAGTGGAACCTCACTGGTGCCGACTAAATAAAAATCATCCTCTTTGAGATGAAATACATTCTCTGCGGCCTGCCCAAGAAATCCAGTGCCCTCCATTGCGGCCGGCTTTACCAACACCGGCGGAATGACTGGAATGAATCCGGCCTTTGTGGCCATCGTGATCGCGTAATTAACAAGCGCCAGCTCTAGAAGTGCACCAACGCCGGTTAGGTAATAAAACCGCGCGCCAGAAACCTTTGCGCCACGTTCGACATCAATCGCACCAAGAATCTTGCCTAGCTCAACATGATCCTTTGGCTCAAAATCAAATTTGCGAGGTGTACCAACCTCTTCAATTACTTTGAAATCCGCTTCGCCGCCAACCGGTGCGCTGGTATCAACTAGGTTGGAGATCTCCATCGCGATTTTTTTGAAATCCGCTTCAGTAGCGTTCTTTTTGCTCTCCGCCTCTTTAACAGCGGCAGATAGTGCTTTCGCTTTTTCTAGCAGCGCGGCTTTCTCATCACCTTTGGCCGCTCCAACTGATTTAGATAATGTGTTTTGCTCAGCGCGCAGCGCTTCAAACTCCACAATTGCGTTGCGCCGCTTTTCATCAGCGGCCAATGCTTGATCAACTAAATCTGGGTTTTCACCGCGGGCTTTTTGAGAAGCGCGTACCAAATCTGGGTTTTCGCGCAGCGCTTTTACATCAATCATCTAAATCTTCTCCCCGGCCCGCACCGCAGCAAGCCATGCATCCGCCTCTTTAAAGGAGGAGTCTGCGGTTGCTGGTGTTGTTGTTGGTGCAACTTTATCTGCTCTGGGATATGAACCTAGGTAGCGAACATCTTCACAGATGCGGCGCAGCCCCATCAACGCATCACCAACCCGCTCCTCATTGATATGTCCCTCCGCATCAATAATGAAGTGATAGTGACCTAGTTCGCGACCGGTGGGACGGGATTGAATAAAGGTTAAGTTAACGCCGCGCACAGAAAACTCAGTTAAAACCTCAAGTAATGCGCCAGCGTGATCAGCGCCGATAAATGCTGCAAGTGAGGTGCGATCAAAACCGGTGGCGGTTGGAACAACCCCTGGTTTTCCAACTAAAACAAACCGTGTTACCGCACCATCATTATCGCCAATGTTGTTAGCTAATACTGAAAGGTTGTAAGTATCTGCTGCGTTTGGTGAGGCAATCGCAGCATCAAACTCATTATTTGCGAGCGCCTGTGCAGCAGCAGCGGTTGATGAGGTAGCTATGATTTCTACATCGGAATAATTTTTTGCGATAAAGGTGCGGCATTGTGCTTCGGCATGTGGGTGTGTTGCAATCTTTTTTATCGGATTGTTTTCCTTGCCCTTACTTACTAGCAAAGCGAAGGTCACCGGCAAAGTAACCTCGTTATAGATAACAAGCGGTTCACCGATTGCTAACTCATCCAAGGTGCGGGCAACAACACCCTCAATTGAGTTTTCAATTGGAACTAGTGCGCGTTCGGCGTTACCGGTACGTACCGCTTCAAGGGCGGCGGTGACATTTGAGTAAGGAGTTAAAGTGTCAGAGTTTGAGGAGATAGTGCGCAGCGCAGCCTCAGTAAATGTCCCAACTGGACCTAAATATGCGTACCTCGTCACTGCGTAAGGATACTCGGGCGGTGATAATTGCCGCTCACCCTTATAGGCTTTGGGAATCATGGCAAGCAGCGAATTACAACTCCACTTCTCAAAGATCGCTTGGCGCTCTGAGGTTGGATTAAATCGAGAAGGTAATGAGGACTCTGGTTTTGTCTCACCGAAGGTACTCGCTGTTGCTGATGGAATGGGTGGGTATGCCGGAGGTGAAATCGCTTCTCGCGCGGTAATTGAAAAGTTGGCTGATTTAACGCCAGTATTGATAAACCCTGAGTTAGATGATGAATCACGGGAAGATTTATTGCGCAGCTCTATTGAGGATATGGATGCGGCGATTGCGGAGATTGGTGCGCAGCGCCCAGAGTTAATTGGTATGGGTACAACACTTACCGCGTTGGCGTTGTTTGGTGAATATGTGCTTTTGTTGCACATTGGTGATTCGCGGGCTTATCGAATTCGCAATAACAAGATTGAGTTAATTAGCCATGATCACACTGTCGTGCAGGAGTTGGTAGATCAGGGAAGACTTACTTTGGATGAGATTGCAGAACACCCACAGCGCTCCTTTTTAACTCAAGCGCTTATGGGCAAACAAAATTTAACTCCCATCTTGGTGGCATACCCAGTCCAAAAAGGAGATCGCTTTTTGTTGTGCAGCGATGGTTTAACCGCGGTGGTTGATGAAGGCTCGATTCTTAAATTAATGCAGCAAGATTTAGAAACTGCTGTGAATTCCTTGGTTGACCTTACATATAAAAATGGTGCACCGGATAATGTCACAGTGATTGCAACCGAGGTGGGCGACTCTGTTTTTGATATAGCAGCCGCCAAATTTGGAGCAGCGCAATGAAACGAGTTTTGGGAGATCGCTACGAACTCGGCGCCATGATCGGTACTGGTGGTATGGCCGATGTCTATATGGCCCTTGATCAAAGATTAAACCGCCAGGTCGCGGTAAAAATTTTGCGCAGCGATTTAGCACGTGATCCTTCATTTGTCGCAAGGTTTAATAAAGAGGCGCTTTCAGTTGCAGCGTTAAATCATCCCGGAATTGTTTCGGTTTATGACTCAGGTAAAGAGGACACCCCAAGTGGTGCAATGCCTTATATGGTTATGGAGTATGTAGAGGGCAATACTTTGCGGGAGATAATTCATCGCGGCGAGCGTTTTCCGCTGCAGCGCGCGGTAGAAATTGTTGAAGGAATTTTGATTGCCCTGCAGTACTCCCACAAAAACGGCATTGTGCACCGGGATATAAAGCCGGGAAACATCATGATTACCGATGCCGGCGATATAAAGGTGATGGATTTTGGTATTGCGCGAGCTTTGTCGGATAGCGGCGCCACTATGACCAACACCTGGAACATTGTTGGCACTGCGCAGTACTTATCTCCAGAGCAAGCGACTGGCAGTCAAGCTGATGCGCGAAGTGATTTGTACTCGGTGGGTTGTTTGTTTTATGAGTTAGTCTCTGGCAAACCTCCATTTACTGGTGACACCCCTGTCGCGATTGCTTACCAACATGTTTCAGCGCCACTTACTCCAGTCACTGAAGTTGAACCATCTTTGGATCCAGCTTTAAATAATTTCTTTAGTGTTGCTTTAGCCAAAGACCCTAATGAGCGTTACCAAAGCGCTAACGCGATGCTGAAGGATTTGAAGAAGTTATCAAAGGGTGAGGGCATCACTACTCAAATTCCAAAACAAAAAGCTCCGAATAATAATCGAAATCGAATCGCGGCTATCGCACTTTCCTTAGTAGTTCTCGCAGGCGCAGGAAGTTTCTTTGTTTTCCGGCCCGATTCAGCTAGTTCAATAACAGCACTTCCAAATGTAGTTGGTTTGACTGAGGCACAGGCCCGCGAACAGTTACAGGGCTTTACCATCACTATTCAACGCGCACCCGATCCCCGTATTCCTCGCGATCGAGTCTCTAATCAATTACCACTTGCAACTACCCGAGTTTCATTGGGTTCTGCGGTTACTTTGACCCTTTCTGATGGTCCAGGTGATGCGACAGTTCCAACTGATTTAATTGGTAAACCACTAGAAGAGGTGCGTACCTTGTTGATCGCAGCTGGTTTGCGGGTCTCTCGCACCGTTGCGGTTAACTCGGAGCAAGAGCCAGGAATTGTTTTGAAGGTAACTCCAGAGCCTGGCTCCACAATTGATGCGGGATCAGGTGTTGTTCTAGAGATCGCCAGCGGAAATGTTCAAGTTCCATCACTGGTTGGAATCAGTGAGATTGAGGCAAAGACCTTATTAACTCAAGCTGGATTCTTTGTAAAAATCGTTGAGGTCTTTGATGCAAATCAGCCGCTGGGAATTGTTTTAGCGCAAGCACCAAGCGCGGGTGAATCAAGAATTATTGGTTCGCCAGTAACAATTACTGTTAATAAAGCTCAGAACTAATTTACCTAGAACTAATTACTTAGTGATGATCGGGGACAAACCCTCTGATCTCTGACGTGCGCCCTTATCGCCACACTCCACTAACCAGTTGCCTAACATCTGATAACCATGTTCTGTTAAAACTGATTCGGGATGAAACTGCACACCATGAATCGGTAGCTCTTTATGTTTGATGGACATAACTACGCCACTTTCACTGCGCCCAGTAATCTCCAAATCTTTTGGCAGAGTAGATTCTTCAATTGCTAGTGAGTGATAACGGGTTGCGGTAAATGGGGTTGGGATGTTTTCTAAAATTCCGGAGTTGTTATGTGAAACTACAGAGGTTTTGCCATGTAATAACTCTGGGGCGCGATTAACTGTTGCACCAAAGGCCACCGCGATTGCTTGATGTCCTAGACAAACACCAAGTAAAGGTTTTTTAGTTTCCTGACAATGTTTAATCATTTCAATTGAAACACCAGCCGCTTCTGGAGTTCCAGGGCCTGGGGAAATTAAAACGCCGTCATATCTATCTGCTTCATCAGCGCCGACCTCATCATTGCGAACCACGGTGCAATTGGCACCAAGTTGTTGGAGGTACTGGACCAGGTTGAATACAAAGGAATCGTAGTTATCGACCACCAAGATTCGGGCCTGTGCTTCCATCTGGCTATCCATTTGGGCATTCTCTCGTGTAACCTGCCGCCCATGCCAAAGTCACGTTTGCGTAAGAAGAAAAAGGACAACCGTCCCGAGCTTGTGACCCATGAGGCGACCCCTCAGGAGTTGGAGAGCCCGAGCTGGCTCGCCCCGACGATGATCGCCAACTTCCTAATTGGCCTGGTTTGGATCGTCACCTTCTACGTCTCTCAGACCCAGTACCCGATTCCAAATATCGGCGCCTGGAACATGGTGGTCGGCTTTGCCTTTATCGGGGTCGGCTTCAGCCTCGCCACGCGCTGGCGCTAATACCTCTTTATTAATTACAACCATGTAATTCTCCACAGGGTTATCCACCCCTGTGAATAGCGCCTCCTCGCCTCCTACCCTCACTTCAACACCGGCCCGCCTACCCTTCTACTTATGCAAATCGCGCTGGCTGGCATCTCTTATCTGGTAACCCTGGTGGCCCTGGTCGCCATCACTGTGCGATCCCTCGAGCTGTACCGCCGGATAAAAGCCGGACAGCCCGATCCAACTCGCAGTAATCAAAAGGGTAAACGTTTTGCATTGATGACCCGTGAGGTTTTAACCCACGCCAAAATGTTGAACTTCACCGGATCAGGAATTGCGCACTGGTTTGTGATGATTGGTTTTGTTTCTCTCTTCGGAACTTTAGTAACCGCTTATGGACAAGTAATTGATCCACATTTTGTAATTCCATTTATTGGTCACTGGGTCCCGTATGCATTCT
>JBEDAQ010000046.1:0-5095 GCA_041177685.1 Actinomycetota bacterium
AGTCAAAATGAAGCACCAGGGTTTGTTTACGGAATCGTCTTCTCCTTATTCCTACTTTTCAACTCATTCGCCATTATTCAATGGTTGCAGTACAAACAAATCGGTAAGTTCGCCGATTACTTGGTCGGTGAAAGGGCTTACATAACCCTTTCCTTCATTGCTAAATCCGCTTTAGCATGGCAAATATTCGGTGGGGTTCTAGCTCTTTAACTAACCGATTATTGGACGAAGCTCAATTCTTCGATTACAAGCCTTAGAGCCCTCAGCAGCTAGCTCTAAGGCTTGTTCTTTATTATCAACTTCAATGATCCAAATGCCGGCTGCGAATTCAGCTGAATCCACTAATGGTCCAGGTGTATTGGAAACTCGGCTACCCCGACCATCAACAACCACCGCTTCTTTAGGAGACTCTAAGCCAATCGCTAGGAGGCGTTGACCGGCAGCAACTAATTTGTCATTAAAGGCGTCGATTGCTGCAATCTCTTCAGGTGAATGTGGGGAGCGGCTCTGGGAATCTATAACGGACAAAAGGAACTTCATGTGAGAATTAAATCATCTCTCTATACTGTCGTTATGAAAGTTAGCAAAAGCACCTCGGCTTGGGTAATGCTATTAGCCGGAATTTCAGGGTTAATAGCCTCATTTATTTTGACGATAGATAAGTTCAAAATTCTCAAAGATGCTGGCTACACCCCCTCCTGCAACATAAACGCAACCTTAAATTGCAAGAGCGTGATGCTCTCTAAGCAGGCAGAAGTATTTGGTTTCCCCAACTCAATAATCGGTATCGGTGCTTTTTCCATAATGCTGACTATCGCAGTCTTGCTTTTCTTCGGATTTAATTTTCCTAAATTGTTTTTGCAACTTGCAACATTCGGTACCGCACTGGCTGTGATTTTTTGTCATTGGCTTGCTTACCAAACAACTTTCGTAATCGGCGCGCTATGCCCTTACTGTATGGTGGCGTGGGTTGCGACGCTCTTGGTGCTTTCGGTGCTATTGCGTGAACTTGTAGAGTTAAAGAAGCAATCAATCGATGATGAAGATGGAATCGTTGCGATAGACACAATCAAAAAGTGGCTAGTGCCATTCCATGCGCTTTGGGCCACACTGTTGGTTGGCGCAGCATTTCTTGGCGTCTAATAACAATTAGATGTCCAATACTCGGGTTCTAGTAACAGGGTTTGAACCTTTTGGCGGCGCGAGCTTAAATCCATCGCAATTACTGGTCGAAGAGTTGGCGAAAGAAAAATTGCCGGGAGTTGATTTAAAAACTGCTATTTTGCCGGTTGAGTTTGATCGTGCTGCCGAGACCCTGTTAGCAAAAATTAACGAGTTTTCTCCAAGTGTAGTTATCTGCTTTGGTCAGGCAGAGGGGCGAAGCACGATAACTCCGGAGAAAATCGCGATAAATCTGGATGATGCGCGGATCGCCGACAACTCAGGAGATCTTCGAAAGCAACAAGAAATTGAGGTTGGTGGGGCCGATGGTCATTTCTCAACTTTGCCGGTAGAGAAAATGGTTTTGGCCATTAATGAAGCTGGGGTCGCAGCCAGCCTTTCACTTTCAGCAGGCTCATTTGTGTGTAATCACATCTTCTATCGCATGCAGCAAGCCTTATTAGGTAGGGGGATTAAATCTGGGTTTGTACATCTCCCATTGGTTCCCGAGCAAAGCGCACAGTTCCCCAATCAGCCTACGTTGTCTTTGAATCAGATGATCTCCGCAGCAAAAGCTGCAATTCTCAGCACACTCTGACCCAAATTCAGCAATTAATCAGGAAGTATTTCTGTAGAAAAGAGATAATTGCCTAATGTCAGAGCGTCGTTTTGTTATCCATGCCGGGTTCCACAAGTCCGGCACGACAGCGCTTCAGGAATCCTTCGATGCCCAGAGTGATGAACTAAAAACGCATGGCGTGGTTTACCCAAACATTGGAAGAAAAGCTCATCATAGAATCGCATGGGCTTTGGCAGATAAAACCTGGGGTTGGGGTAATCGCGGTGGTGAGAAGACTCCGAAACGCAAGTGGAAAGAGCTGGCAAAACAAGTTAACTCCAGCGATGCTGAAACAATCTTGGTCAGCAGCGAGTTCTTCTCAGAGCTTAATGGCGATGCAATCCGTACGATTTTTAGTGAAATAAAAAATAGACAGGTGCAAGTAGTTTTCACGGTTAGACCATTGGTGAAGTTACTAGGCTCTTCATACCAACAGTATTTGAAGTATGGAATCAAAGCTGATTACACAACTTGGTTGCATTCAGTTCTTGATAACCCTGGAGAGTCCAAGATAAATCCCACCTTTTGGAGACGCCATTTTCATGGTCAGGTAGTAGCGCGATGGGTGGATGTTTTAGGTGCGAAAAATGTGACCGTGATAGTGGTCGATGAAAGCAAACCAGAGTTCTTATTTGACTGCATTAATGAGTACTTAGAGTTACCAAAAGGCCTATTAAGGGCGCAGGAAACCGGCAGCAACCGTTCTCTGACAATGGAGGAGATTGCGTTATTAATCGAGTTAAATAAGCGTTTTCCAAAAGAACGCGAGTGGAATGAGTATGAAGTATTTGTTCGAGATGGATATATAAGAAGATTAACAGACCACGTCAAGCCATCTCAAGATTCCGGCAAATTACCAACCCCCAAGTGGGCGATAGACAAAGGCAATGAAGTTGGAGCACGGAACAAAGGTGAATTAATTGCAACCGGTGCAAAGATAATCGGGGATGTTGACTCTCTGGATACAGCTAAAGTGCTTGAAGGAGAGCCAACTTACCCAACTGATATTTCTATTGCAGTGGTGGCTGAAGCAATGATCGGGTTTGATAAAAATCTGGTAAAGAGATTTCCACTTGATTGGGTGCAGTCAAACATTTTTAATCGCTATAAGAGAAAAACTATTAATGAATTAAGAAAGCTACGCAGGAATATCTAGTTGAAATTAAGGTTGGCGCGATCTAAATCGGCCTGGAAATCAACCTCGACCGCAAACAAATCAGAGATATCTACCGGTTCGATTTGAATGCCGGCTTTCTCGATCGCCAACTCGAGGCCGCGCTCAAAGTAATCATTGTCTGCGCACTCTTCGAGGTATTTAATTACAGAGGCTTTGTGATGCTTTGAGATGAAGTTGATGCCAACCGCTTCACCTAAAGCATTTTGTACCTGCTTTGAGAGAGCGTTAATGTGCCCATTGGCATCTACCGTGTACTTAACCTCTTCTTCAGCGGTTGCAGAGGTATTTACGCAGACAAATGAGCTCTCATTACGCATCCGATCGGCTATGCGCTCAAGTACTCGGGAATCGAAAACTACATCGCCATTTAGCCAGAGCACTCCTGATTCATGGGAGGCGCGCAAAGCCTTCAATAAACTTTTTGAAGTATTGGTTTGATCATAGATTTCGTTGTATACAAAGCTCACATTGGGATGAGCCTCCATAATCATCTCCATTTTGAAGCCAACCACGATTGTGGTTCTGACATCATTTCTAAAGACTTTCTCAACATTCTCTAATTGTTGTTGCATGATGGAGCGTCCATCAGCGAGCGGAGTTAGTGGCTTGGGCCATGGTTTTCCAAGACGGGTGCCCATTCCAGCAGCAAGAATCACAACTTGAAGGGCCATAGATTTATACTACAGGAAATGAATCAATCCCTTTCATCGTTGGTGGTTACCCCCGCGACAAAAATCGAAGAGATCTTGCAAAGCTTCGTAAATTCGCCATCTGATCTTCTGCTAATTGATGAAAACTCAGTAATCGCAGATCCTCATATGGAGTTATTAACGGATTATCCACGTAGCGCTTCTGCCGCACTAGTTGCAGTAGAGAAAAATGGTGACACCTTAGTTAGGCAAAATCGAATTGCCAGCGCAACCTCTGACTCTCACAAAGTTACTATTGGAAATAGAAAATTCTTGGGTGTCATTCGCCTCTCTAAGAATCAAAGTGCAGAAATCATCTCCGCTCTTGAAAATGCGGTTCAACATAATGCAAAAGGCAATGCGATTGATTTAACTTTGGTGGCCCTAACGCGCGCTATGATAAAAATTGATGCTGCAGAGGCTTGGGCTGCTCCATTTGCTAGAACTAATGATCCTGCAGTTCGTGTTGAAACTAAAGATTCAATTAATAATCTGAATATGGGTCGGGTACGTTTAAGTATGGCCAACCGGGCCAATGATGGCTTTTTCTCGGTATTTTTCCTAAGAAAGTTCTCAAAGCTGCTTACCTGGTTAGCAGTAAAAGTTAACGCAACCCCAAACCAGGTCACCTTAATTTCATTTGCTATTGGTCTTTACTCTGCTTACAGCTTTGCGCAAGGAAGTTTTTGGTGGATTTTTCTAGGAGCGGTTCTTTTGCAGGTAAGTATCATTGTTGATTGTGTAGATGGCGAGTTAGCGCGCTACACCAGAAAATTCTCAAAACTAGGCGCCTGGTTAGATGCGGTTACTGATCGAGTCAAGGAGTACATGGTGTTCCTGGGACTTGCGGTTGGTGCCGAGAAAAACGGTCGGGATCTTTGGATTCCAGCAATCTCCATGATGCTAATTCAAACCTTTAGACACCTATCTGATTACAACTTCGCTCGGGTTATACGCATTCGAGCAGAGGATAAATTTGCAGTTCCTGTGGATTACACAGCTGATTTTGATGGAATTGTTCCCTCAGAAAGGGAGCCAAAGGGACGTTTGCGTTACTGGTTGGGCAAAATAATTCAATTCCCAATTGGCGAGCGCTGGTTGGCGATTAGTGCGAGCGCAGTTATAGGTGGCGCAGCCTTTACCTTCACAATCATGCCAATTCTGGCGTTTATTTCTGCGGTTGTAGTTTACCGTGGCAGAGTCATTAGAACTTTAACAAATATGCCGAATGAGGCGATTAATAGTTCATTCATCGTTGATCAATCAGATTTATTTGGAGTGAAGCGAAGCGTTTTCAAGAGATTTGATTGGATTGAACCATCCTTATTACGCGCCATTGAAGGTGGGTTCTTGCTTTGGATATTCACCAGCGTTGATGAAATTAATATTGCTAGCTACATGATTATCTTTGCAATTGTCTTCAATCACTACGACAATCTTTATCGCGCG
>JBEDAQ010000047.1:0-11780 GCA_041177685.1 Actinomycetota bacterium
CTGATTTTCTGGCGCAATTTAGGTGGATCACTCTTGATGCTGCCATTTGCTCTGAGAAAAACAGAGTGGATTGATGTCAAAAATCGTGACGCGATTAAATGGTCTGTGTTAGCCGGAGTAGTACTTGCCCTCCACTTCATTGGCTTTTTTATTGCTATGCGATTTACCAGTGTTGCAGCAGGAACCGCATTAACCGCTTTGCAACCAATCTTTGCGGCATACTTCGTAAAGCGAACTGGAGGTCACATCCCGCGCCAAGCTTGGTTGGGAATGATTATCAGTTTTGCTGGGGTATTAATTATTACTGGAGTTGATTTTCAAATATCTAGAAGAGCTTTTCTTGGAGATATTGCCGCGATTGTCTGCGCTGCTCTAGCCGCTCTCTATGTGATGTTAGGTGCAAAGGCACAGCGACAACTTACTACTTCGACTTACACATCTATTTGCTATTTTGTTTGCGCGGTGACCACTCTTCCTATCGCCTTTTTCTCTAGCACTGAACTAATTGGATTTTCGGCAAGAGAATGGTGGTTGCTTCTTGCGCTCATCGGCGGAGCGCAGATTTTGGGACACACTATGTTTAACTTGGTGTTAAAGCGAGTATCACCTGCGGTGGTATCTCTGATTGTGTTTTTTGAGGTGCCAGTTGGTGCGGTTTTGGCTTTTTGGTGGCTAGGGCAGCTACCACCTGCCGGAATAATTACAGGCCTAGTTTTATTGTTGTTAGGTTGTGGAATTTTCGTATTGCAAAGTAAAGAAGAGAATAAGCGGTAGCCTTGTACACGTGTTGATCGACCTACATACCCATACCAATGCAAGTGATGGCACTGATACACCTTCACAACTAATTGACAAGGCAATCAACAAAAGAGTTGATGTTCTAGCGCTCACAGATCACGATACGACCCGCGGTTGGGCGGAAGCTACGGATGCGTTGCTAAATCATCCATCAAACTCAAATATGCAGCTGGTTTTAGGCTCGGAGATCTCCTGCCAAGATGAAAATGGCATCAGCATTCACATGTTGGGATTGCTATTTGATGGGGATTACCAACCTTTAATTCAAGAGCTAGATAAAACCCGAGAGAACCGGCTTTCTCGGATGGAGAAAATAGTTGCCAGATTAAATGAGGCTGGAATTGAGATTACTTTGACGGAGGTTTACGCTCAAAAAAGAGATGATGCCACCCTTGGTCGACCACACTTAGCCGATGCTTTAGTGGCGCGCGGACATGTTGCATCTCGCGAAGAAGCCTTTGCTGCTTTATTGCACAACAAATCCAAGTACTACATTAATCATTACTCGCCATCTCCAGTTGATGCTATTAAGTTGATTAAGGATGCTGGGGGAGTTGCGATTATTGCCCATCCCCTTGCCTCTCAAAGAGGTAGAACCATTAGTATGGATTTGTTTGACCAGTTAATTGCAGCAGGTTTGGATGGAGTTGAAGTAGATCATCGCGATCACTCTGATTTAGAAAGAAGTGAGTTAATAAGATTGGCGATTGAAAGAGATCTAATTGTGACCGGTTCCAGCGATTATCACGGCACCGGTAAGATGAATCAATTAGCTGAACACACAACAAATCCCGCACAATGGGAGGCTCTTGAAGCCAGAGCAAATGCCAGAAGGGTGGTCTCGCGGTGAATGATGTAACAACTATTACCTTTGGTTTGCAGGCTTTTGTTACCTTACTTGTAATTCTTGATCCGCCAGGTGCAACTCCGATTTTTCTCGGCGTTCTGGGTAATCGCAGTCGTGCCGAGCGCACCCTGTTAGCGTGGCAAGCGGCGGCGACCTCTCTCTTTGTTATTACTTTATTTGCGTTATTTGGTCAGTTCATCGTTGGTTATCTAGATATCTCAATGCCAGCACTTAAGGGCGCTGGTGGATTGTTGTTGTTACTAGTTTCACTTGAGCTACTTAAGGGAACTGATCACAAAGATGATGAAGGCGCTAAGAAGAATCTGGCTTTAGTTCCACTGGGGACCCCATTGCTGGCCGGCCCTGGAGCAATTGTCACAATAATGCTTTTCGCGCAAGAGGTTGAAAGTTCCTCTATGACTCTGGCCCTGGCCTTAGCGGTAGTAGGAGCTCATCTGGTTATTGGTTTGACCCTTATGTTTTCTACCCATGTTGTCTCGCTGATTAAAGAGTCAGGTGTGATGTTGCTTGCCAAGGTGGCGGGTCTTTTGACCGCAGCAATCGCTTTCGAGATGCTAATGACGGGAATTAAGGAATTATTCTCAGTGTGACCCAAGGATATTTCACAGCCGATTCCGTTACTTGGCGGATTCATTCTGATACCGCGATGTTTGTGGGCGGAATTAGAGCGTTGTTGGAACAAGCTTTACATCCCAAGGCTATGGCTGGGGTAGCGGCTCACTCTAATTTTCGTGAGGATGCGTGGGGCCGACTGCAACGCACTGGTGATTACGTTGGAACTCTAACCTTCGGCAGTAAGACCGAAGCTGACAAGTTGGCGGCGCGAGTTCGAAAAGTTCATGAGATGTTAAAAGTAGATGAACCAGAGCTGCTGCTTTGGGTTCATATGGCAATGGTTGATGCCTTTTTAGATACTGCGGTTCGCTCCGGAGTAAAACTTTCTACTTCAGAACAAGATAAATATGTTGAAGAAATGGTTATTTTCGCTGAGTTGGTTGGGATTGAAACCGGATTGGTTCCAAGAACTGTCGGACAGATGCAAAACTATTTTCAGGAAATCATGCCAAAGCTCTCAGCTTCTGATGACGCGAAAAGAGCGGCGTTGTTTATCGCCCTACCTCCACTGCCACCCTTATTAAGGTTTGGTACTCCAATCGCGCCATTGTGGGGCGGCATTACCTCTCTAGCGGCAGCTGCATTGCCTAAATGGGCTCGTAAGTTATACGGCTGGCCCAGTCTTCCCGGTCAAGACAGCCCCACCGATCTTGCATTACGGGCTACAAGAAGCGCATTGCTATTTCTTCCTGAATCACTTAGGCAGCCCCAACAGTTCAAGGTTGGAAGAGTTAAGGAAGAAACCGCCTAATGAAGTTGGTAATTTTTGCAAATTTAGCCGGTGGGACGGGCAAGACAACCTCTGCACTAGCTTGCGCTGTTGCGGCAACTGAATATGGCAAAAAAGTTTTGCTGATAGATGCCGATGCCAATGCGGCACTCACCTTTGTAAATGGTGTTGAAAATCCACGAGTGACAACGAAGGAGTTTCTATCCCAGGAGTACCCGTTGGAAACAGCTCTAATTCGCACTAGCGAACGGGTTTCCTTACTGTCATCATCTTCACGTTTAAGTAGTTTTGAGTTAGAGAAATTAATCTCCCTAGAAAAATTCCGTGAGGTGACCAAGGATTTTGATCTGGTAATCGTTGATACCGCCTCTGGCCCAGATTATCTACTTCAGTATTTCTCTCAACTAGCTGATTTGGTAATAATTCCAACCTCTTTAGAAATCCTGCCGATCCGAGGTGCGCTGCACGCAAAGGATTTTGTAGGCGCAGGTGGCTTTCATAAGAAGCCACATCTCTTGATTACGATGCAAAGCAGAGGTGAGAGTTTAGAAATTCCAGCGCAATTATCAGAGGATTTTGAAATCCTTGAACCGGCTTTATCCCAGGATGTGACGGTGAGTGAATCACAAGCTGGAGGAAAATCCTTTTTAACGACCGCAAATCACAGTGAAGTTGCAGCACAATATAGAGAAGTTACATATACGTTGTTGGAGAAATTAGAGCTGATTTAAGCGCCGGCAAAGCCAACGCGGCGCTCGGAGATATCTCCAATTTCCACTGAACCAATCTTGTTGGCGGGCACAACATATTGGCGCCCGCGTGTATCGGTGAGGATCAGTGGTTGAGAGGCATCCAGCGCCTTGGTAATCAAAGCAACTACCTCATCACGATCAGATGCGGTTTCAATGGTTAACTCCCTGACTTGATCAGCAACAGAGATGCGAACCTCAGATTTAGCGCCTTCACCTTTGCTTGATGCACTTTTCTTTGTTGTCATATTCCTATCCTAAAGATTTTGTACCGTTTGTGCGATTTAAACTCTCAACTCTGTTTTGGGAAGCCAGAGATTCCGCGCCACATGAGATTGGTAACCATGGCCGATGCTTTTTCTCGGTCAATTTTGCCATCTTTTTCTAGCCAGTGGCGGGCGGTTATCTGCACACAACCAATCAAGCCAATCGCCAACATCATAGATTCTTCTTTTGGTAAGCCGGTATCGATTGAAATAACAGCGCTAACAGCAGCGGCACAGTCGTAAGTCATACGGTTCAGACGTTGCCGCACTTGGGGTTCAACATTCATATCGCTTTCAAACAGTAATCTGAAGGCACCCCCTTCAGAATCAATAAAACCGAAGTAAGCATCAACGGTCGCTTTTACACGATTCTTGTTTTCCTTAGTTGAGGCGATTGCTTTCTGTATCGCAAAAACTAGAGAATCAATATGTACATCCAATACCGCTAAATAAAGATCTAACTTAGAGGGAAAGTGTTGGTAAAGAACTGGTTTGCTGACCTCTGCACGATCTGCGATGTCATCCATAGACGCTGCGTGGAATCCAGAGACAGTAAAAACCTCAAGAGCGGCAGACAAGAGAAGGGCGCGCCTTTCATCTCTAGGCAATCGCGCGCGGCCATCTAATCTTTCAGTTGTACTCATCGGCTTCATCGTACGAGATTGAATGGGAATTAACTAATAGAAACCAGTACGCTTGGTTTCCATCATGGAAAATCTTCGACTTCTGCTGGTACACGCTCACCCCGATGATGAAACCATCAATAACGGTGCCACCATGGCGCTTTATGTTGAGCGTGGCGCAAAAGTTACGCTCGTGACCTGCACGAGAGGTGAAGAGGGTGAGGTGCTGGTTCCTGAGCTGGAACACCTAGCAAGTAATAAAGAGGACAAACTTGGCAAACATCGCGAAGGCGAGTTAGCGGATGCGATGGCTGTTTTGGGAGTAAAGGACTTTCGATTTTTGGGTGCGCCTCACAAAATTTATAGAGATAGCGGAATGATGGATACCGCACCCAACAAACGTTCGGATAATTTTTGGAACGCGGATCTTGATGAGGCAAGTGCACACTTGGTTAAGATAATTCTTGAGGTAAAGCCGCAGGTAATGATTACTTATGATGAAATCGGTGGTTACGGACACCCCGACCATATTCAGGCACATCGCGTTGCTATGCGCGCTGCAGAGTTAGCCCGTACAAAAGGATGGGAAATTAAAAAGATTTACTGGAATACGATTCCTAAATCGGTAATTGAGCAGGGAATAGAAGCGATGAAAGGCACTGGAAACCAGTTCTTTGGCGTTGATAAAGCGGAGGATTTTCCATTTGCCCAACCTGATGAGTTGGTAACAACAGTAATTGATGCAGAGTCATACGCGGAGCGGAAAATGCAGGCAATGAAGGCACATCCCACTCAAATCTCAGTTGATGGTCCCTTCTTTGCACTGTCAGATAATTTAGGTTTCAAAGTTTGGGGACAGGAGTTCTACCGCTTGGTTTACGGCGAGAAGGGCAGTGATCGCAACCAAGATGGTCGCGAGATAGATCTCTTCTCAGGAATCTCCGCTACAGGCAATTGAATATGAGATTTTTATTCAACCTAATCTTTGGTGCTTTGGTTGGTGTATCTGGCACATTTCTACATAACTCTTACCGACCAGTTGGATTACTAATCTCAATTTTGGCGCTTTGGCTCGGACTTAAAATGGTAACCAATATGAATCGCACCAAGGTTTCACAACTAGCCTTTATCTTGGGATGGTTATTTGTGATTGTTCGCGCCTCGACTTTAGGCAATGGAGGAGAGGTTTTAATTGCAGCAAATCTCTACGGCAACTTCTTGGTATTTGGAGGAGTATTGATCTGTTTTGTTACCTTAGTTCGCAGAATTAAAATTTAATCCACTTCCAGCTTTGGCCTGTACTGGTATCTCTTACCTCTATACCTTTTTCCAACAGTAGATCTCTAAGCTCATCACTTTTAGCAAAATCCTTTGCACCGCGAGCAGAAATTCTCTGCTCCAGAAGTTGGATGAGCTCCTCGGTTAACTCTTTTTCGGGTAGCGCGAGCAGTCTTAAGCCAAATAACTCATCTACCCTCTCAAAAATATAAGCTCTCTCTTGATCTTGTAACTCGAGATCCTTTTCCACCGCGCGCAGCTTCAACATCGCCCTAGGGGTATCAAGATCATTAAGAAAATCCTGCAACATAGCCTCAACCAATTCTTTAGCACGAGCGGATTCCTTTGCTTCCATAACCTGCCACTGTTGGTACTTCTCGCGCCAGCGTTGCAAAGTTGAGTAAGCGGCGTTGATTGAGGCCCATGAAAGATCCATCTGGCTGCGGTAACGATTCTCTAGAAAACAAAAGCGAACAGCAAGCGGATCAATTCCGCGTTGTAGAACATCCTTTACTAAGACCACATTTCCAGCGCTCTTAGACATCTTGCGGCCTTCAAATAAAAGATGTTCACCATGAAGCCAAAGTGAAACCGCTTCAGAGCTGCCAGCTCCCGCTTTTACTAATGGATTAGATTGAGCTCTCTCATTTTCATGATGTGGAAAGCGTAGATCTATTCCACCAATGTGAAGATCGATATGTCCATTCAAATAATGTAATGACATTGCAGAGCACTCGATATGCCAGCCCGGAAAGCCTTTACCCCATGGGGTTTGCCAGATCATTTCAGTGCGATTGCCAGCAGACTTCCATAGCGCCCAATCTGCGTGAAATCTCTTGGCACCACCTTCGCTGAACTCATAACGATGGCCCGGCTTCAAAGCATCCAAACGGTTGCCACTTAGTTCGCCATAGCTTTGAAATTTGGCGGCGGAAAAGTAAACCGAATCATCATCTCCAACATATGCATAATCCATAGCGATGAGTTTCTTAATATGCTCAATCATTAGGTCAATGCACTCGCTGGCACGGGGATACTTATCAGCTGGCAAAATATTCAGCGCCGCTAAATCGGCATGAAACTTGGACTCATAATCTCTAGCTACTGCGAAGGGATCACGTTTTTCTAACTTGGATTGGGACAACATCTTGTCCTCTTCAAAATCATCACTCATGTGGCCTACATCAGTTATGTTTTGAATTAATCTGACTTTATAACCGGAAAATTCCAGGGCTCGCTTTACCAAATCACCTAACAGAAAGGTTCTTAGATTTCCGACATGAGCATCTCTGTAAACCGTCGGGCCACAGCAGTAAATCCGAATACTTTCGCCATCTGAACTGTGTACCCCGGCCAACTGCCTGGACAGGGTGTCATAGATCTGAAGCGTCTTGGGCTCTATTATCTCGCGCTTCATACCCGCCTATTCTGTAGGATATGAGCCATCGAGTCACCAATGGTCAGTCAAGAATGGCCATAGAAAATTTGAGGAGTAGAACATGACTTATGTGATTGCCCTTCCTTGTGTGGATGTAAAGGACAAGTCATGTATCGAAGAGTGTCCGGTGGATTGCATCTACGAAGGCGATCGCATGATGTACATCCAGCCTGATGAGTGTGTTGATTGCGGCGCCTGCGAGCCGGTCTGTCCGGTTGAGGCGATTTACTACGAAGATGATGTTCCATCACAGTGGAATGAATACAAAGAGGTAAATGCAGAGTTCTTTGATGAGATCGGATCCCCTGGTGGCGCCAGCAAGGTTGGCCCAATTACAAAGGATCATCCGAAGCTACTTCAGATTCAAAAGAAGCCAGCTGAATAAGGGGTCCTTATCAAGCTTCCTGACTTTCCTTGGGATGCTCTAGCCCCATACGGGCAAAGAGCACGCTCACACCCGCAAGGAATCATTGATTTATCCCAAGGCACACCGGTTGACCCGACACCAGAGTTCATTCAAGAGGCTCTTCGCGCCAACTCCAACTCACCCAGTTATCCCGTAACTACTGGAGCTGCGGAGTTAAGAGCGGAGCTACGTCGTTATTGCATAGAGGTTTTAGGCGCCTCTGGAGAGTTTGATGTTTTGCCAACCATTGGTTCTAAGGAGATCGTGGCCTTACTTCCTTTCTTGCTGCAGGTGAAAAAACTTTTAATCCCAGAGATTGCTTACCCCACATATAAAGTCGGCGGAATTTTGGCGGGAGCGCAGGTAATTGAAGTTGATATAGATGCGGCCCATTGGCCCACCAACGGTGTTGATTTAGCGTGGATTAACTCGCCTTCAAATCCAACTGGAAGAGTGCAAAGTGACGCCGAGCTAGTTGCGGCAATTGAGTGGTCACGCAACTCGGGTGCGGTGCTGGCCAGCGATGAGTGTTACCTGTCTTTTCCAGATACCAAGCAAGGTAGGTCGGTTCTATCGCTAGCTAACGGAAACAACAAAGGCCTACTGGCTATTCACTCATTATCAAAACGTTCCAATTTGGCTGGCTACCGTGGATCTTTTATCGCAGGTGATGCCCAACTAATCAAACAACTTCTAGAAATTAGAAAACACATGGGCATGATGGTTCCGCTTCCAGTTCAGATGGCAACCGCTGCAGCTTTGAAGGATGAGTCACATGTTCAGCAACAGGCGGTGCGCTACAAAAACCGTCGTGCAGTTCTAAGACAAGCACTAGAGATTTTGGGATTTAAAGTTGAGTTTTCTGAAGCGGGACTATATTTATGGTGCAGCCGCGGTGAAGAGGTTTGGCTAACCGTTGCTTGGTTCGCAGATCGTGGGGTCTTGGTAACTCCTGGGAGTTTCTATGGGGATAAAGGTGCGCGTCATGTTCGTATCGCCTTGACCGCAACCGATGAAAAAATCAATGAAGCTGCAAAACGTCTGGACGCCTAACTAAAAATGGTCACGAAAGGGATTTTGCTAGTTGGCGGAAAAGGTACTCGTTTAGCGCCCCTAACCAATAACACACCAAAGCCAATGTTGCGGGTGGCAGGAAAGCCAGTCACCGAGCATCAAATTATTAAGGCACGCAACTCCGGAATTACAGAGCTGGTGCTGGCAACCTCTTATCTGGCAGAGGTTTTTGAACCTTACTTTGGTGATGGTTCAGAGTTTGGAATCTCCATTACCTATGCTGTTGAAGAGACACCACTTGGGACTGGTGGTGCTATCGCAAACGCTGCCAGTAAGTTGGAGTTGGCAGAAAATGATTCTGTCGTAATCTTTAATGGTGATGTATTAAGCGGTCATAATCTTGATGAACAGATTGCTTTGCATGAAAAATCAAACTCCGATGTGACCCTTTACTTGACCAAGGTTAAAGATCCACGCGCTTATGGCTGTGTTCCAATTGACCAACAAGGTCGAGTACAAAGCTTTTTAGAGAAGATGGAAAATCCCATCGCAGACACCATCAACGCAGGTTGCTACATATTTCGTACCCGTGCCATTAAACAGATTCCAAATGGCCAAGTTGTAAGTGTTGAGAGAGACACCTTTCCAAAGTTACTCGCAGAGGGTTTCAATTTATTTGGTTATTTAGATAATAATTATTGGATTGATATGGGCACTCCACATTCATTTATTAGAGCCTCAAAGGATTTGATTCTTAAACCGGAGCTATCAACCGCTACTAGTGGAGTGGTAAATAATTCTCTAATCGCTTCAAATGCCAAGATTCATCCCAGTGCCCGGATTGGAGAGGGTTCAACAATCGGGGATGGGGTGCTAATTGACCAGAACTGCATCATTTATGGCTCGATGATCTCAAGCCAGGCAACTATCGGGGCGGGTAGTGAGATTCGAGATAGCTACATTGCATCAGGCAAAGAGATTCCACCCGATAGCAAACTCATCGGCCAGATAATTGGCGAATAAAACTCAAAATCTCAACAATTGAGAGATATCTCAACAAAATACCCCTAAAAATCTGAATTTTTACCCAGATTTTTGGACTCCGCCGCTTGACTCCAGGGAATAACACGCGTGTAATTCTCCCCATTGGGCCCTCCGTAAGGTGTGGGCCACTGTCTTAGGAGTATTGCTAATGACTGATGCTCGTCGCATAGAGCAGACTTTCATTCCCGGTCCAAGCATCCAATTGGGTAATGGCGAAATCGTTGAACTGTCATGGCAGGAGCGAGCGCTATGTGCCCAAACCGATCCAGAAGCATTCTTCCCTGAAAAAGGTGGTTCAACCCGTGAGGCTAAAAGAGTCTGTCTCTCTTGCGAGGTCAGACAAGAGTGCTTGGAGTATGCACTCGCTCATGATGAACGCTTTGGCATCTGGGGCGGTCTATCTGAACGCGAACGTCGTCGCCTCAAGCGCCGACCCGCGTAATTCCCATCCATATAAAAACTTCTATTTTTATTTAAGCCAGAGGCGGTGAAATGCCGACTTCCAAACAATTTGTAACCGCCATCATCGTTTCTCATGATGGTGCACTTTGGCTGCCTGAAGTTGTTGCATCACTCGCCAAGCAACGTTGCTCCATAGATCAAGTAATTGCGATTGATACAGGTTCGCAGGATAGCTCTGTAAAACTACTAAAGAGCGCCGGCATAACCACTATTGTTACTGATCGCGATAAAGGTTTTGGCGCGGCCGTTAGCGAGGCTTTAGCAAGTTCAAAATTGAAAACCGCCCCTAGTGATTGCACAGAATGGTTGTGGTTGATTCATGATGATTGTGCGCCTGCCGCAAATGCATTAACCGAGTTATTAGCGGCAGTAGAGGAGCGACCAAGTGTTGCGGTTGTAGGACCAAAATTACGTGGTTGGCATGATCGCAACCATTTGTTAGAAGTTGGCGTAAGTATCGCCGGCAATGGAGCGCGTTGGACCGGTTTGGAGTATCGAGAAGCGGATCAAGGTCAACATGACAATGTCAGCGAGGTTTTGGCGGTAAGCACGGCGGGTGCGCTAATTAGGCGTGATGTTTTCGAGGAGTTGGGTGGTTTTGATCCCGAGCTAACTTTATTTAGAGATGATGTTGACTTTGGTTGGCGGGTTCACACTGCTGGACATTCGATAATCGTCGCACCTCAAGCTGTTGCCTATCACGCTGAAGCGGCAGCCAATGAAAGACGAAGCATCGATGTTTCCGGAACCTTCCTTCATCGTCCACTGTTGTTGGATCGCAGACATGCAGCCTATGTGTTACTTGCGAATGCATCTTGGTGGCTAATACCGCTGATTGCATTGCAGTTATTGAGCGCCTCATTTGCCCGTGCGATTGGATATTTGCTCGCAAAATTACCCGGATATGCCTTAGATGAAATAGCGGCGGTTGGATTGTTGATATTGCAGCCGCAGGATCTAATTCGCGCCAGAAGAAATCGGCGCAAGCATCGTTTGGTTTCATCTCAGGTAATTGCCCGCTTTGTTCCGCCGCGTGGATCACAACTGCAATTGGCAGTAGAGAGGACGCGAGCCGCAATTTCTCGAACTTGGAGAAACAGCTCCCTATATGAGGATAAAACATCCGTTACGAGTTCAGCTTTGGATTTAAATGATGAGGCGTTAGAAAATGCTGATATCGAACTTGTTAAGCCACCGTCACCAATATCTTGGTTACTAAAGCGTCCGATACTCTCCATTTCCATATTGGTTTTTATCATTACCTTGATTTCTTCCAGATCAAGATTCGGAACTATCGTCGGTGGAGCTTTACCTGAAACACCTTCTAGCGCTTTAGATTTGTTGCGAATGTACTCAGATTCCTGGCACACCGTTGGATTGGGCTCCAGTGCGAATGTGCCACCCTGGGTGGCTTTCATTGGAATTGCAGCCCTACCCTTTGCTGCTAACTCATCGTTGTTTGTAACATCACTTTTTATTGCAGCGGTAC
>JBEDAQ010000048.1:0-10859 GCA_041177685.1 Actinomycetota bacterium
TGCATTGGGATCAAACATGATGGTGATTCAGAAAATTGAGATAACCCCATCTGAATATGGCGATAAATTCGGCGGTGTAACTCCGAAAAATCATGTTGTCGGTCAAGGGGAGGCTTTTCTGCTTCGTGATGGACGGGTAACTAAGGCGCTTTGGTCCCGTGAGAGCGCAACCGCTCAAACCAAGTGGACTCTGCCTGATGGAACAGAAGCAAAGTTTGCAGATGGGCAGGTTTGGTTTTTCCTCACCGACCAAGAGCCGGAGTTCACTTATCCAGCCCGAAAGACCCCTACTCAAGCAAGCAACCCTTAAATTCGCAGTTCTATCGATTCAAAGTAGAATCCGCGCATGTCCACAACTGATAAAAACCAACACGTAACCGGCACCTCGCGAGTCAAGCGAGGCATGGCGGAGATGCTCAAGGGCGGCGTCATCATGGATGTCGTTAACGCCGAGCAGGCAAAGATTGCCGAGGATTCCGGAGCGGTTGCGGTTATGGCGCTAGAGCGAGTCCCGGCCGATATTCGTGCGCAAGGTGGCGTAGCAAGAATGTCTGATCCAGACATGATTGCAGAGATTCAAAAGAGCGTATCCATCCCAGTTATGGCCAAAGCGCGTATTGGACATTTCGTTGAGGCGCAGATCTTGCAGGCTATCGGTGTTGATTACATTGATGAATCAGAGGTACTTACCCCAGCCGACTACACCCATCACATCGATAAATGGAACTTCACCGTTCCTTTTGTATGTGGTGCTACCAATTTGGGCGAGGCGCTTCGTCGCATCAATGAAGGTGCAGCGATGATTCGTTCAAAAGGAGAGGCCGGCACAGGTGATGTTTCAAACGCAACAACACATATGCGCTCTATTTCAGATGAGATTCGACGCCTAACTTCGATGCGCGAGGATGAACTGTATGTTGCAGCTAAGGAGTTACAAGCTCCTTACGAGTTGGTTCGGGAGATAGCCCAAACTGGAAAACTTCCTGTTGTGTTATTTACCGCTGGCGGAATTGCAACTCCAGCCGATGCTGCAATGATGATGCAACTAGGTGCAGATGGCGTATTTGTCGGATCCGGAATCTTCAAATCTGGAGATCCTGCCAAACGCGCAGCAGCGATTGTTAAAGCGGTAACTTTCTACGATGACCCAAAGGTTGTTGCTGAACAATCACGGGGATTGGGCGAAGCCATGGTTGGAATTAACGTCGCTGACATTCCAGTGCCGCACCGTCTTGCAGAGCGAGGCTGGTAGAAAAGGTGAAGGTTGGAGTCTTAGCACTCCAAGGCGATGTTCGAGAACACATTCGCTCTCTTGGGGATTGCGGTGTGGATGCATTTGCGGTGCGCACGGCGAAGGAAATAAAGAGCGTTGATGCCCTAGTTATTCCGGGCGGCGAATCAACCACGATCTCCAAATTAGCTCGCGCATTCGCGGTTTTTGATGTGATAGCTGAACGAATAAATAAAGGTATGCCTGTGTATGGATCCTGCGCTGGCATGATTTTGATTGCTAACCAGGTGCTTGATGCCATTGAGGGCCAAGAAAGTTTCGGCGGACTTGATGTTGTGGTTCGCAGAAATGCTTTTGGACGCCAAGTGGATTCATTTGAAACAGATTTATCTTTCAAGGGAATCACACAGCCATCAGTTCGGGCCGTGTTTATTAGAGCTCCTTGGGTTGAATCAGTGGGAGAGGGTGTTGAGGTGTTGGCGGAGGTAGATGGTCATCCTGTGGCGGTGAGGCAAAACCAACTTTTTGCCACCTCCTTTCATCCTGAACTAACCGGCGACAACCGAGTTCATAGATATTTCATTGATGTAGTGTGCAAGCAATCTCTAAAGGCTGGTGTTAATTAATGTCAGGTCACTCCAAATGGGCAACTATTAAACGCAAGAAAGCCTTAATTGACTCAAAACGTTCACGTGCATTTGCCAAATACATTAAGGCTATCGAGGTTTCTGCTCGTAGTGGTGGAGCAGATCCCGACGGTAATCCCACGCTTTACGATGCCATTCAAAAAGCCAAAAAGAATTCGGTGCCAAGTGACAATATCGAACGAGCTTTAAAACGTGCCTCAGGTCAAGATGAATCATCTTCTAATTGGGAAACCATAATGTATGAAGGTTACGGTCCAGGAGGAGTTGCAATCTTGGTCGAATGTTTATCTGATAACCGCAATAGAGCAGCATCTGAAGTCCGAGTGGCAATAACCCGTAATGGCGGAACGATGGCAGATCCTGGATCAGTTTCTTATCTTTTTAATCGCAAAGGTGTAGTGATTGTAAAGAAAAATCAGGGCTCTACTGTTTTGACAGAGGATCAAATCTTGGAATCTGTCTTGGAGGCAGGAGCTGAAGAGGTAAATGATTTGGGTGAAAACTTCGAGATTGTTTCCTCTGCCTCTGAGATGGTAGCGGTAAGAACCGCACTTCAAGGTGCGGGAATTGATTATGAATCAGCCGATGTTTCCTTCTTGCCTTCAATGTCTATTCCATTAGATGCCGAAAACGCAAAAGCGGTTTTTGAATTGATTGATGCCATTGAAGAGTGTGATGATGTGCAAAATGTCTACGGAAACTTTGATGTTTCTGAAGAGGTAATGGCGAGCCTGTCTTAATTACTTATTGCGCAAGAATAGGCTTAACTCGTGCGAGTTTTAGGGGTAGATCCGGGATTAACCCGTTGTGGCATCGGAGTGGTTGAATCCCAGGGCCACAAGACTCTAACCATGGTCGATTGCGGTGTTATCAGAACCGATGTCGATACCGCCTTAGAACTTAGACTTCTGCAACTCAGTGATGAGTTGGAAATATGGATCAACAAATATAAACCCGATGTAATCGCCGTTGAGAGGGTTTTCTCTCAATTAAATGTGCGAACCGCGATGGCTACTGGTCAAGCTGCTGGAGTTGCATTGGTGCTAGCTGCCAAATCTGGTTTGCCAATAGCTCTACATACGCCAAGTGAGGTTAAAGCTGCGGTTTCAGGTTCAGGTCGTGCTGACAAGAAACAGGTTGCATTGATGGTTACAAAAATCCTGGGCTTATCTGAGCCTCCAAAGCCGGTAGATACAACTGATGCTTTAGCCCTGGCCATCTGTCATCATTGGCGTGGCGAGAGCGGTAAAAGAATCACCAGCGCGGTTGCCAAAGAGAGACAGCGATTGAAGAGTTTGAAGAGGATCAAATGATTGCGCAGATAAGAGGCACTGTGCTGGATGTGCGACTCAATTTGATTACTGTGGATGTTTCCGGAATTGGTTATCAGGTCATAGTCACACCAGAGCTAGCCGCCGCCACAAAGATTGGCCAAACAATCTCTTTATTTACCTCTCTTGTGGTTCGAGAGGATTCTTGGAGTTTGTTTGGCTTTGAAACTCTGGAAGGGAAATCTCTCTTTGAGGAGTTACAGTCGGTAACTGGAATTGGCCCGAAGGTTGCTAACGCCTTACTGGCGGTTTATCAGCCTGGTGATTTACGAGCTGTTATCTCAGCTCAGGACAACGCAGCACTTGAGCGAGTGCCAGGGATAGGCAAGAAAGTAGCCTCTCGAATACTTTTAGAGCTAAAGGATAAGTACTCAGGTGTAACAAAAAGCAAAGCATCGCTATCTGGTTCTTGGCGAACTCAAATTATCGGAGCTCTAACCGGTTTGGGATACTCCAGCAAAGAGGCGGAGATGGCACTGGAGAACGCATTGCAGCATCTAGGCAGATCGCCAAGTGAGAGTGATTTACCGGAGATTTTGAAGTTGGCGCTAGCTCAGTCAGGTAGAAGTAAATGAGTGAAGAAATAATGAACTCCTCACTATCTTCTGAGGAGATCACGGCGGAGCAAGCGCTGCGTCCCCACTCGCTTAATGAGTTTGTTGGTCAACAGAGGGTTAAGGATCAAGTTGATCTACTTTTGAGAGCTGCCCGCGAGAGAGGCGCACCCTCTGATCACATCTTGTTATCCGGTCCACCTGGATTGGGCAAAACAACTTTGGCAATGATTGTTGCCAGTGAGATGAATGCGCCAATTCGCGTTACTAGTGGTCCGGCAATCACCCATGCAGGTGATTTGGCCTCAATACTTTCATCGTTAGTAGAGGGAGAGATTTTATTTCTAGATGAGATTCATCGTATGGCGCGCCCAGCTGAAGAGATGCTCTATATGGCGATGGAGGATTTTCGAGTTGATGTTGTAGTTGGCAAAGGTCCTGGTGCAACCGCTATTCCACTTGGATTGCCACATTTCACTTTAGTTGGTGCCACAACCAGAGCGGGGCTCTTACCGGCTCCGTTGCGTGATCGTTTTGGCTTTACCGCGCATCTAGATTTTTATGATGATGCTGATATTTCGAAAATCATAGAACGCAGCGCACAGTTGTTAGAGGTGGAGATTGATAAGAGTGCAATTGCAGAGTTAGGCAAAAGGTCTCGCGGCACGCCACGAATTGCAAATAGATTGCTGCGTCGGGTTCGAGATTACGCCCAAGTTCATGGGAATGGAAAAGTTGATTTGTCAGTCACTAAATCAGCTTTATCGATGTACGAGGTTGATGAAATTGGTCTTGATCGGTTGGATAAAGCGATCCTGCGCGCATTGGTCGAACAATTCAACGGTGGCCCAGTTGGATTGAACACCTTGGCAATGGCAGTTGGCGAAGAGAGAGAAACTGTTGAGTCCATGGCAGAACCTTTTTTGGTGAGATCGGGGTTTATGGTGCGTTCTCCAAGAGGAAGAGCGGCTACCCCTGCTGCTTGGCTTCATCTTGGAAAGACACCGCCACCGCAAAACCCTGGGCTTTTCGACAGTTAAGGTGGGCCGGCCCTAGACTCTCGCCTCATGTCTTACGCAAATAATCAACGTAACTCTGGGGATGTAAAAAAGGCCCGTCCCGCCCGCGCCCTCACCATCACCGTTCTTGTCACCGCCGCTCTCTTTGGTGTCGCTGGTGCAATTGGTGCGACGACCATAAACCTAGGTTTGGATTTACGGGGCGGCACCAGTGTGACCCTGCAACCTCGCTTAGAGGATGGAGCACAAGGCGAGGTAACCGCTGAATCTATCGACCAGGCCGTCGCCATTATCAGACAACGCGTTAACTCCCTCGGAGTAGTTGAGGCCGAAGTAGCCGCTGAAGGAACCGGCACAAACCGCCAGATCGTTATCTCAGTACCAGGTGAAACTGGAAGAAGAATTGTTGATTTAGTAGGACAGACCGCTGAACTTCGCTTTAGACAGGTATTGGTTGAGGCGGGAGCGGTTCCAACTCCAGATGATGCAACACTTTTACAAGGAGCATCTCTAACTCCGGAACAAGAAGCGGCTTTCAAAAACCTTGACTGTTCTAAAGTTGAGTCAACTGGTGGAGCAAGCGGAGATTTAGCTACTGATTTACTCGTAACCTGTGATCGTCTAGGTAGTGCAAGATATGTGTTGGCTCCTGCGCAGGTAATCGGAAGTGACATCAAAGGTGCAACCGCTGCAATCGACCAACAATCAGCCAGTGGCTGGTTTGTTTCACTTGATTTCACGGGCGATGGCACCAAGAAGTTCGGCAGTTTGACTCAAAGCGTTGTAAATCTGCCATCACCACAGAATCAGGTTGCCATCGTGCTTGACGGTGTTGTGGTCTCAGCCCCACGGATCAATGAAGCGATTTTGGGTGGCAGCGCGCAAATTACCGGCAGCTTCTCTCAACTGGAAGCGCAGGATTTAGCCAATGTATTGAAATATGGATCTCTGCCACTTGCCTTCGATCGAGGAGAGGTGCAGCAAGTTTCTCCAACTCTGGGCAATGATCAGCTAGTTGGTGGATTAATCGCTGGTGGACTTGGACTTCTTCTCGTTGTTTTGTACTCCTTGTTCTACTATCGAGCACTTGGCACTGTAGTTATTGGCTCATTAATCATGGCCGCCGCGATGGTTTTGATTTCCTTCCTTCTACTTGGAGAATGGGTTGGATTTACCCTAACTTTGGCGGGAATTGCTGGAACTATTGTGGCGATTGGTATCACCGCTGACTCATTCATAGTTTATTTTGAACGCATCCGAGATGAAATGCGAGATGGAAAACCACTTCGCGTAGCCGCTGAAACCGGTTGGCAACGGGCTCGTAGAACCGTTGTGGTCGCAGACCTTGTCTCGCTGATCTCTGCTGCGGTTCTTTACATCGTATCTGTAGGAAGCGTTAGAGGCTTCGCCTTTACTTTGGGGTTAACCACGATTATCGATTTGATCATCATCTTCTTCTTCACCAAGCCAATGGTCTCGCTTTACGCGAAGTTGAAGTTCTTCCAATCTGGCTCAAAGTGGTCGGGTGTTTCACCACGAAGCGTAGGTATGGCCTCAGTTTCTAATCAAAAGGCGGTAGCGTAGACATGAAACTTTCTGGACTTGGTGGCCGTTTATATCGCGGCGAAACATCTGTAAACATTATTGCGGCGCGCAAAAAGTGGTACGCGCTCTCCGGTGTCTTCATTGTGTTATCGCTGTTCTCTTTAGGCGTGCAAGGATTGCACCTTGGAATTGAATTCAAAGGCGGCTCTTCCTTCACTGTCACCACAACTAGTGGAACCATAGAACAAGCTCGCGAGACAGTAAGCAGCGCTGGCTATCAAGGAAATACCATCATTCAAACCATTGGCAATGACAAGATTCGTATTCAGACTGGAGTAATTGACACCGCCCAATCAAATGCGATTCAAGATGCTTTGGCGGCAGAGTTTGGAATAACAGTTGAGTCAATTGATACCCAAAATGTGGGTCCATCATGGGGTGAAGAGATCTCTAAGAAGGCATTGCAGGGCCTTATCGCATTCTTAATCTGCATCATGATTTATCTGGCGCTCACTTTTGAGCCCAAGATGGCGGTAGCTGCGATTGTTGCGGTGATTCATGATGTTTTCATCACGGTTGGAATCTATGCTCTAGTTGGTTTTGAGGTAACTCCATCTACCGTTATTGGTTTTCTAACCATTCTTGGTTATTCGCTGTATGACACCGTTGTTGTCTTCGACAAAGTTAGAGAAAACACCAGAGCGATTACCAGCACAGGAAAGGCAACCTACGCCGAGGCGGCAAATCTTGCGGTTAATCAAACAATCGTTAGATCACTAAACACATCGCTTATTGCCCTACTTCCAGTTGCCGCGATTCTGTTTGTCGGTGCGGGCCTGCTGGGCGCGGGAACTTTGAAGGATCTGTCTCTATCCCTATTTATTGGTTTGATCGCCGGAACATATTCCTCAATCTTCATCGCCTCGCCAATTTTGGCCGCCTTGCGAGAGAGAGAACCGGCGATAAAGGCTCATAATCAGCGTGTTTTGGCGCGACGAGGTGGAGCGGGTCTCAGCAATGAGGCTAATTCCGAAACCAAAAAGCAACGCAAATAACTCTAAAGTAAAGTAAGCGCATGAGCGCGCTTATTGCACCGGTTATCAAGAGGCTCACCGATGCCAACAAGGCACAGGATGTCTCGGTAGTTGAGCGCGCATATACCGTTGCGAAGGCTGCACATGAAGGACAGCTAAGAAAAAGCGGAGATCCATACATCACCCATCCGGTAGCTGTTGCCGAAATTTTGGTGGAGTTTGGCCTCGATCCGGCGACCATTGCGGCGGCGCTTTTGCATGACACCGTTGAAGACACTGATTACAAGCCCGAAAAACTGCGAGTTGATTTCGGCGACGAAGTTGCCAACTTAGTTGAAGGCGTGACCAAGCTGGATCGTCTTACTTATGGGCCTACCGCCGAGGCTGAGACAGTACGCAAGATGGTTGTCGCAATGGCCAAGGACATCAGAGTTCTAGTTATCAAATTGGCAGATCGTCTTCACAATGCTCGGACCTGGCAATATGTTGATCCTGAATCATCAGCGCGCAAAGCACGTGAAACACTAGATATCTACGCCCCGCTGGCACACCGTCTCGGCATGAACGCAGTGAAGTGGGAGTTAGAGGATCTCTCTTTCAAATTTCTCGAACCAAAGAAGTTTGAAGAGATTGAGCGATTGGTTATTGAACGAAATCCATCACGTGAAAAGTTAACCAATGATGTGATTAAAGTTGTCCAAGAAGATCTGGCCTCAGAGGGTATTGCGGCACAGGTCACCGGAAGACAAAAGCATCTATACAGCGTTTATCAGAAGATGGTAGTTAGAGGCCGAGAGTTTAATGATATTTATGATCTGGTTGGAATCAGAGTTTTGGTAAATGATGTTCGGGATTGTTATGCGGTTTTGGGTTCAATTCATGCAAGATGGAACCCGGTCCCAGGTAGATTTAAAGATTATATAGCTATGCCAAAGTTCAATCTTTATCAATCGCTTCACACCACAGTGATTGGTCCAACCGGCAAAGCTGTTGAGATTCAGATTAGAACCCAAGATATGCATCGCAGAGCTGAGTACGGTATTGCCGCTCATTGGAAGTACAAACTTGGCTCGCCTGCTAAGTCCGCTGATTCGCCAGACATGCTTTGGTTAAAACAGCTTCATGAATGGCAGCAAGAGACCTCGGATGTCACTGAATTTTTGGACGCCTTACGTTTTGATCTACGTACCCCTGAAGTCTTTGTTTTCACGCCAAAGGGGAGTGTGATCGCTCTGCCTGCTGGTTCTACTCCAGTTGATTTTGCTTACGCGGTTCACACCGAGGTAGGTAATAGGTGCGTGGGTGCCAAAGTAAATGGCAAGTTAGTTTCCCTGGAAGCTCCACTTTCTAACGGTGATGTTATTGAGGTTGTAACAAACAAAGGTGAGCATGCCCAACCAAGTCGGGATTGGTTGAACTTTGTTAAATCTCCAAGGGCGCGCTCAAAGATTAAAGCTTGGTTCTCAAAGGAACGTAGGGAAGAGGCTATTGATGCTGGCAAGGAATCTATTGCCAGGCAGATGCGAAAAGCAGGACTGCCAATTCAAAAGATTCTTGCCGGTCACACCCTCTTACAACTAGCTCACGACCTTAACTACCCAGATATCGATGCTCTCTATGCCGCTGTTGGTGATGGACATATCTCCGCTGCTCACGTCATTGAACGGTTAGAAACCTCTTTGGGACTTGAAGAGACCCACGAAACTCCATTGCTGGAGGGATTGATTTCTGCAAATGTGAACACCAGGCCAAGTAGACGCAGCGCCAGCGGAATTCAGGTTGAAGGTGTCGATGATGTTTTGGTGAAGCTAGCCCGCTGTTGCACTCCAGTGCCAGGTGATCAGATAACCGGATTCATAACAAGAGGCAATGGTGTATCGATCCATCGTACTGACTGTGTGAACGTTGCGGATTTGAAATTCCATCAAGGGGATCGAATTGTTAAAGTCAAATGGGATCCAAATGCGAAATCTGTTTTCTTGGTGAATATTCAAATTGAGGCATTAGATCGTGCTCGATTGCTATCCGACATTACCCGGACGCTTTCAGATCAACAAGTAAATATTTTGCATGCAGCCGTAAATACTACAAAGGAGCAAGTGGCCTTCTCCCGATTCACTTTTGAAATGGCAGATGCCACTCACTTAGATGCGGTTTTGGCCGCGGTTCGCAGAATTGAAGGGGTTTACGACGTTTATCGAATCACCAACAACTAAACCGAAGTTTATGAGTTGAAATCAAGCAGTGGTGAAATCAGCTAAACCTTTTTGTGCCTCGCTCAACCACATGCGTCGAGCCGCTGCTGCTTCTCGGTGCTCGGCAGCTTTCTTGGCATCGCCTGAAGCCTCTGCTCGTGCTGCCTTCGCTTCATAATCTGAAACCGCTGCCATAAGTTGATTAACAACATCAGTCGCACGTGCGCGAGCCCCTGGATCACTGCGGCGCCATTGCTCTTGTTCCGACTCTTTGATTGTCATTTCGACGACATCAACCCGCTTATCTAGAACAGCGCGCTTCTTCTTATCGATCATGCCGATCTTAGAGAGCTTGGTTCTTAAATCTCTAAACTTTCTACGGGTGTCATCCAAATTTGTGATTGGAAGCAGGGCCTCAATCTCGGCAACAAGCGCCTCTCGTTTCTCTAAATTGGCGGCCATTGATTCACCGCGTTTTTCCAAATCCGCATTCTTAGCTGCGAAGAAGGTGTCTTGAGCGGCTTTGAAACGGTTCCAAAGCTTGGCATCATCATTTTTCTTACCGCGGCCTGTAGCTTTCCATTCATCCATCAAGGCTTTATAACGGCGTGCTGTCGCGACCCAATCTGTTGAGGTCGCTAAGGATTCGGCCTCGGTAACAATCTTTTCCTTTGTGCTCTTAACCTCGTTTTGTTGCGCAGTTAGAGAGGCGAAATGGGTGCGGCGACGCTTATCAAACTTATTTCTGGCGCTGGAGAATCGCTTCCATAGCTCGCCATCAGTTTTCTTATCAAGGCGAGGTGCTTTCTTCCACTCTTCTAGAAGAACTTTAAGACGCTCTCCAGTTACTTTCCAACTTGTCGATTCACTTAATGATTCAGCTTCTGCTACTAGTGCTTCTTTAGCAGCAACAGTTGCAGCACGCTTGGCAGCTTTGACCTCAGCTTCGGCAGCTTTCTTTGCTTCATAAGCTGGGCGATGCTCATCAATTAGAGGGGGAATCTGCTCTAAAGAGCTCTTCAACGCCTCGAGATTGCCCACGCCATTTAAATGTTCAACTTGATTGCGTAATTTGCGTACCGCATCATGCGCATCTTCCGGGACCATCGCACCACTAATAATGCGTGCCGCTAAAAGCGCAACCTCAGATGCGACAATTTCAAATTTTCTGACGAAGTAGGCAAGCGCCTCTTCTGGGGTCTTTCCTGGATAAGAGCCAACCATTTTTTCGCCATCATTAGTTCTAACAAAAACAGTTCCGTTTTCATCAACTCGACCGAATTTTGCTGGGTCACCTATTAAT
>JBEDAQ010000049.1:0-13983 GCA_041177685.1 Actinomycetota bacterium
TCAATGAACTCACTACCGCAGATGTGGCTCAGGCCTGCGATTTGTTTCTACCCACTTACGAACGCACCAACGGTGTCGATGGCAGAGTAAGTATTGAGGTGGATCCAAGGTTGGCCAGAGATACTGCTGGCACAATTAAGCAGGCGAAAGAGCTGTGGGAAAAGGTTTCACGAGACAATGTTTTGATAAAGGTTCCCGCAACTATTGAGGGTATTCCTGCGATCCGAACCCTAATCTCCGAAGGTATTAGCGTTAATGTAACAATTATTTTCTCAGTGCCGCGGTATGTAGAGGTTTTAGAGGCTTTCATCGCAGGACTAGAAGATCGCATGGCAAAAAACCTGCCCGTTTCAGGAATCCATTCAGTGGCTTCTTTCTTTGTCAGTCGAGTAGATACCGACATAGATCCCAAGTTGAAATCACATCAAGACCCCGCTGCTCGAGATCTTTTGGGCAAAGCAGCCGTCGCTAATGCACGCTTGGCGTACCAACACTTTGAATCCGTGCTTCATTCACCAAGATGGCAGAAACTCGCTTCAGCTGGTGCGCAGATTCAACGTCCACTTTGGGCTTCAACTGGGGTAAAAGACCCTGCATATGACCCAACACTTTATGTTTTGGAGTTAATCGCCCCATTGACGGTTAATACAATGCCAGAGCCAACACTTATTGCGGTCAGAGATAACGGAAGTTTTAGAGGAAACACCATCACCGGTAGCTATCAAGATGCAGCGAGCGTCATTAGAAATATCTCAACCCTTGCCATCGACATCGAAGATGTAGCGGGGCGTCTTGAGGTTGAAGGTATTGATAAATTCATCAAACCCTGGCTTGATCTAATTGCAACTGTTGAGGTGGCTGCCGCTAAATGATCCAAATCAAAGGCTTCTCAGTTGGGCAAGAGCATTATCAAGCTCTGAATCGAATCACTGAGAGATTAGCAAAAAAAGATTCCAGTATTTGGGGCACGGCCGCTCAGGCTGAAGCCTCAATAAGATTGAACTGGGTAGATCTTCCAGAAAGCTCAAGGGATTTACTCCCGTTACTAGATGCCCTATCTGCTTGGTCCCGAGAATTGAAACACGATAACTTCGTTTTGTGCGGCATGGGAGGTTCATCTCTTGCCCCAGAGGTTATTGCAGCTACTTACCGAAAGAAGTTAACGGTCCTTGATTCCACCGATCCAGAACATGTAACCGAGGTTTTGAATCAGGATTTGAGAAACACTTGTTTCATCATCGGATCAAAATCTGGTTCCACAATAGAGACCGCCTCCCAGAAAATTGCAGCTGAACAGCAGTTGAAGAAGCAGGGATTGAATCCAGTTGATCATTTAGTTGTCGTGACAGATCCTGGCTCCCCTTTAGACAAGCAGGCCAAGGCGAGTGGTTACCGGGTCATTAATGCAGATCCAAATGTTGGTGGAAGATTTAGCGCACTGAGCGCCTTTGGTCTAACGCCTGCCGCGTTAATCGGCGTAGATGCCTCGGTATTAATTGATGATGCTTATGCTGCAGCTTTAGAGTTCACTAAACCAGATTCCAGCGCAGTTAAGGTTGCGGCCGCACTTGCTACTAAGGAGTTCATCTATTTCGGCATCGCCAATAACTCTAAATCTTTGCCCGGATTGGGAGATTGGATTGAGCAGTTAATCGCTGAATCAACCGGCAAAGATGAAAAGGGTGTTCTGCCAGTAGTTATCAATACCTCTGCCAATCCCCTATTCCCCGTAATTAGTTTTGATGGCGAAGGCGATTATGCGGTTTATGGCTCTCTTGGGGAGCAGTTCATTTTTTGGGAGTGGGTAACCGCGTTAACCAGTTATCTCTTAAAGGTGGATCCTTTTAATCAGCCAAATGTCACTGAGGCGAAAGAGAAAACCTCTTCCCTCCTTTCCAGATGGTCCCAATCAGGAATGGTTATGCCTACTCCTGTATTTGCCACTCAAAATGTTGAGGTTTTCGCAGATACACAACATGGTTCATTAACTGATTACCTAGCCGAGTCGATCTCCAAAGTGGATGGTTATTTGGCGATCATGGCTTATCTGCACCGTGGTGTAGATGATGAGATTACAGAGTTACGAGATCTGCTTGAAGGGGCGGCCAAAAAACCAACCACCTTTGGCTGGGGACCAAGATTTCTACACTCCACCGGACAGTTTCATAAAGGCGGGCCAAGATTAGGATCCTTTATTCAAATCACCGGTCACACAAATCTAACCTGGCCGATATCGGGTCAAAGTTATGGTTTTGAGAGTTTAATTTTGGCTCAGGCGCTGGGAGACAATGAAGCTTTACTTTCTAGAAATTTCCCAACCATTAGATTTCATCTTAAAGACAGAGTGTTAGGAATTAAAGAGTTATTGCAGGCTGCACGCAACTTTTAATCTTCATCCTCGCCGCGCAATTTCTTTAAAGCCGCTTCTAAAATCTTTTTTGACTCAGCCTCAGTGCGACGCTCTTTGACGTAAGCCAAATGTGTTTTGTATGGCTCATTCTTTATAGGTGAGGGTGGATTGTTCTTATCCCGACCAGCTGGAAATCCACAACGTGGGCAATCCCATTCATCTGGAACTACAACCGTTCCATCCTCCGCAAATGATGGCTTGGTCTCATGGCCATTCAAGCACCAGTATGAAACTCGGAAACGAGCGATAGCTTCGCCGCGTTCAGCCTCGCCCATTGGGCCAGCACCGACACGGGAACCACGGATTGCGCTTCCACCAGCCATTTTTTCTCTCCTTAGGATCTATCTAATTGTTAATTTTTATTTCAAAACCAAGCCGAGTGCAATCACCGTTGCAAACCAAATACCACCCACAACAATGGTGATTCGGTCCAAATTCTTCTCAACAACTGAGGAGCCACCGTAGGTTGAGGACATGCCGCCACCGAATAGGTCTGACAAACCACTGCCCTTACCTTTGTGGAGCAAAACTAAAAGAATCATCAAGATGCTGGAGATCACCAGCAGGATTGATAGTGCTAAAGCCACGACGCGCTCCTTGTTGCTACCTGATAAATATCGGACATGGGAATGCTTTCCCGAAGAAGGCAAATACTACCCAATCCCTACAGCAATTACCGCATTGCCTATAAAGGCCCGCTCAACGCCTAAATACCTAAGTGCCTAAATGCCTAAATACCTAGAGGACGCGATGGAATTTACAGATGCGAGCAAACTCCTCAGGGTCGAGGCTAGCTCCTCCAACTAGCGCGCCATCCACATCTGGCTGCTTCATGATGTCCACGATATTTGCAGATTTCACAGAGCCTCCATAAAGGATTCGGGCATTCGCAGCAATCTCCTCGCTGCCAATCTTTGCCAATTCAGTTCTAATGGCGCCACAAACCTCTTGCGCATCTTCAGGAGTCGCTGTCTTTCCAGTACCGATAGCCCATACCGGTTCATAGGCAAAGACAATCTTTTTTAACTCTGGTTTATGAAAACCTTTAAGCCCTTCTCGAACTTGATTCAAAACATGCTGAACGTGGGAACCAGATTCACGGATTGACAACTCTTCTCCAATGCAAAAAATCGGCGTCATCTCATTTTCTAGTACTGCCCTGATTTTTTTGTTGATTAGTTCATCACCTTCATTGTGAATTGCGCGGCGCTCCGAGTGTCCGACAACAACATAGCTGCAATCCAATTTTTTCAACATGCTGCCTGAAATATCTCCGGTAAATGCACCAGATTTCTCAGGTGAAACATCCTGAGCTCCATAAGAAAGTTTCAATCGATCGCCATCAACCAGAGTTTGCACCGAGCGAATATCGGTGAATGGTGGCAAGACAACAACATCTACCGCATCAAAGTCGCGATCCTCTAGGGAGTAAGCCAGTTTTTGTGTTACGGCGATTGCCTCTAGATGATTCAAATTCATCTTCCAGTTACCGGCAATAAGAGGCTTACGTGACATCTTTTCTCCTTCTATTTAGAGCAGATTAAAGCAGTGCGGTTAACCCAGGAAGCTCTTTGCCCTCTAGATACTCTAGTGAGGCTCCACCACCGGTGGAAATGTATCCAAACTGATCATCCTTAAAGCCCAGGGCACGCACCGCTGCAGCCGAATCTCCACCGCCAACAACGGAGAGTCCATCTACCTCAGTTAAAGCCTGTGCCACAGCTTTGGTACCAGCAGCAAAGTTTGAGAATTCAAATACACCCATCGGCCCATTCCAAAAGACAGTTTTGCAACCTTTGATCGCTGCCGCGAACGCCTCAGAACTCTTTGGGCCAATATCCAATCCCATTTGATCCGATGGGATGGCATCTGCTGCAACAACTGTAGGAGTTTCATTTGCAAAAGCAGGGGCGACCACAATGTCGCTAGGCAGCAGTACCTCAACACCTAATTGTTTTGCTCGATCAAGTAGTTCTTTCACTAATGGAATTGAATCTGTTTCAACCAGAGAGGTACCGATTTCTTTACCCTGTGCAGCAAGAAATGTGAAAACCATTCCACCGCCGATGGCCAGTAGATTCACTTTATCGAGCAGATTATTGATAACTCCAATTTTGTCGGAAACCTTTGCGCCGCCAAGTACAACTCCGTAGGGCCGCTCCGGCGATTGGGTAAGTTTCTTTAGAACCTCGACCTCTGCAGAGATTAACTTTCCAGCTGCGTGAGGCAAATTTTTAGCTGCCTCATAAACCGAAGCATGTTTGCGATGCACAGCTCCAAAACCATCTCCTACATAAACTTGCGCAAAGCTGGATAACTTGGTGGCAAAGGCCGCTCGTTCAGATTCATCTTTGCTGGTTTCAGCAGATTCATATCTGACATTTTCTAGTAGCACTACTCCGCCAGGTTTCAAATCTTGCACTGCTTTGGTGGCGCTCTCCCCAACTACATCAGTGGCAAAGACAACTGATCTTCCCAATAACTCCTCAAGGCGCTTGGCAACTGGAGCCAGCGATAGCTCAGGTTTTCTCTCTCCTTTAGGGCGACCAAGATGGGCCACAATTACCAAGGCCGCACCTGAAGAAAGCAATGAATTGATGGTGGGTATAGAAGCTCTGATTCGACCATCATCGGTAATTACCCGGTTGCCTGATCCATCATCCTTTAATGGCACATTTAGGTCACAGCGAAGTAGAACGGTTTTGTTACTAACTTCAAGCACAGCCAAACTCTTAATTTCTGAGGTCATTAGAGAGAACCTAAAAAGATTTAAAGGCTCTTACCGATAAACTTCATCAAATCAACGAGACGGTTTGAATAACCCCACTCGTTGTCATACCAACCAGCAACTTTGGCTTGATTTCCAATCACCTTGGTGATGCCACCGTCAAAGATGCAGGAGTGTGAGTCGGTCACGATGTCGGTGGAAACTATTGGATCCTCTGTGTAATACAGAATGCCCTTTAGTGGTCCCTCTGCAGCTTTCTTCATCGCGGCATTGATCTCAGCAGCAGTTGTTTCCTTTGCTAGCTCAACTGTTAAGTCGGTTATTGATCCAGTTGGGGTTGGCACGCGCAACGCATAACCATCCAACTTGCCTTTTAGCTCAGGAAGAACCAAGCCGATCGCCTTTGCAGCGCCGGTCGAGGTCGGGATGATATTTGTTGCCGCAGCTCTGGCGCGACGTAGATCCTTGTGAGGGAAATCCAAAATAACTTGGTCATTTGTATATGCGTGAACTGTGGTCATAAAGCCACGAACAATTCCAAAGTTTTCATGCAATACCTTGGCCATCGGCGCTAGACAGTTTGTCGTACATGAAGCGTTGGAGATGATGTTGTGCTTCGCTGGATCATAAGCTGAGTCATTAACACCCAAGACTAATGTGACATCTTCATCTGTAGCAGGAGCAGAGATAACTACCTTTTTAGCTCCACCTACCATGTGCTTTGCAGCATCTGATGCCTTTGTAAAGCGACCGGTGGATTCAATTACGATGTCAGCGCCAACTGATCCCCACTGCAACGCAGCTGGATCCTTTTCAGCGAATACCTTGAACTTCTTGCCTCCAACAGTAATAGAGCTGTCATCATGGGAAACTGGATGATTTAGGCGACCAAGAATGGAGTCGTATTTAAGAAGATGAGCCAAAGTGGCGATGTCGGTTAAATCATTTACCGCGACGATTTCAATATCAGCGTTTGAAGCCAATGCGGCCCGAAAGAAGTTGCGACCGATACGTCCAAAACCATTGATTCCTACCTTAACCACAGTAATCACGCTCCATGAGATGCACAACAAAAGGCATCAATCGAAATTTATTATTTGCCACGACCCTGTGGACTCAAGGCAAATACTATCAGTCGGGTTAATTTAGTAGGTCAGGCGAGAGTCCAGCCTCGGTATCTGGAATTCCCAGCTCCGCAGCGCGCTTATCAGCCATCGCCAGCAATCTTCGAATCCGTCCCGCAATCGCATCTTTGGTCATAGGTGGAGTTGAAAGTGAACCTAGCTCCTCCAGGCTAGCCTGACCATGGGTAATTCGAAGTTGGCCAGCTTCACGAAGATGATCAGGAATTTCATCTCCCAAAATCTCCATTGCACGTTGTACACGTGCAGATGCGGCGACAGCCGCTCTGGCAGAGCGTCGTAGATTTGCATCATCAAAATTAGCTAGGCGATTTGCAGTGGCGCGCACCTCTCTGCGCATCCGCCTTTCTTCCCATGCCATAACACTTTCATGCGCGCCTAATCTGGTTAGCAAAACTCCGATGGCATCACCATCTCGGATTACAACTCGATCAACGCCACGTACCTCTCTTGCCTTTGCTGTGATATTTAAACGACGGGCCGCTCCGACTAAGGCAAGCGCTGCTTCAGGACCTGGACAGGTAATCTCAAGAGCAGAGGATCTTCCAGGTTCGGTTAGCGAACCATGTGCCAGAAATGCACCTCGCCAAGCCGCCTCCGCATCACAGATGCCAGCTGAAACAACTTGTGGCGGCAATCCCCGCACTGGTCGACCATGTGAATCTACTAAACCAGTTTGCCGAGCTAAGGCATCTCCATCTTTAATAACACGCACTAAGTAGCGGCTTCCTTTTCGCAAACCACCAGCACTAATTACCGCAAGATCTGATTCATGACCGTAAATATCGGCGATATCTTTTCTAATTCGTCTAGCAGCCTGAGCGGTATCTAATTCAATCTCAACCATGATTTTGCCGGCTGATATGTGCAATCCTCCTGCGAACCTCAAAATCGCCGAAACTTCAGCCTTGCGACAACAAGGCTTTGAGATAGAGAGTCGACTCAACTCATCTTTTACCGAGGCGGTCATTGCCATGAGCGTTATCTAAGCATCTCCGTAGCGAAAATGTGGCTGAAAGCAGAAAATAATTTCGCAGGATCATGATGTTTGCTGCCAGGATTTGATGCGAGATCGGCCACAATCACCCTGCCTCCCATATCTGCGACCAACTCCTCTAACTCATGTAACGCCCCATTTTGTTCGGCAATTGATTTGTCTATCAAAGCAATCTCGCATTTAAGCCCTGGGGCAAATCTTTGTAGCACTCTCAGATGCTCAGCTGGTGAGTTACCAGCAAACTCATCTCCAGAATGAAAGTTTGATGCATCAAGATTTAAAATCAATATATTCTTAGCCTTTGATTCCATAAGCGCGGTTAGTTGCTGCTTGACTAAAACGTGGGGCAACACACTGGAAAACCATGATCCTGGTCCAATTGTTATGAAATCAGCCTCAGCAATCGCGCGCAACCCCTCTTTAGTGGCCGTTGGATTTTCCGGAATCAGTCTTAGCTCCTCCAATGCTCCTTTACTTACAGCGACCTCAGTTTGTCCACGAACAACATGTTGTCCTTCCCAATTTCTAAATACACCTTCTATATCAAGTGGCTCTAAAGCCATCGGCAATACTCGACCTACAACCTTGAGAAGTTGGCCAACTCGATCTAGGCCTTGAATCGGATCCCCATCTCTATCCCACAGCGCGGTAAGCAAAAGATTTCCTAACGCATGCCCATCTAGCGCACCATCTGAGGTAAATCGGTACTGCATGATGCTTGCCCAATTTCGGCCCCACTCATCATCACCACAAAGAGCCGCTAAAGCCATGCGCAAATCTCCAGGTGGTAAAGATTTAAACTCCTCTCGTAATCTGCCACTGGAACCACCATTGTCTGCAACTGTGACAATCGCCGTGATCTCTGAGGTTATTTTTCTTAACGCAGATAAAGTTGCTGCCAAACCATGTCCGCCGCCCAGTGCGACAACTTTGGCTTGATAGGAATCCTCGGTCATTACCGTTCGCGACCCAAATCTCTATGAATGGCATGGGCGGACACTGAATGTTCGCTGTCAACCAAAGATCCATTAATTCTCTTCGCCAACTCCTCAGCAACAGCAACGCTGCGATGCTTTCCACCGGTGCAGCCAATCGCCAAAGTTATGTACCTCTTGCCTTCACGTAAATAACCACGGCTGATGCTTTGGAACAAGGCAACATATCGATCCAAGAACTCCTCAACCGTTTCGGCGCTAAGCACAGCTTTACTAACCTCAGAGTCCAATCCATTTTTTGGCCTTAATTCTGGGTCCCAGTGTGGATTAGGGATGAAGCGACAATCCATAACCAGATCGGCATCGACCGGCAATCCATATTTGTATCCAAAAGAAAGTACATTTACCTTCAAAGAAGCACTCGCCTCCGTTGAGAATAACTCCGAAATCTTTTTCTCCAGTTGATGAACATTTAGTTGTGAGGAGTCCACGACCAAATCTGCTCCAGAGCGCAGTTCACGCAGCTTCTCTCTCTCACGTTCTATGCCATCAACGATTCGATCATTTCCCTGCAGTGGATGTGGCCTACGAGAGGATTCAAAACGTTGGACTAGGACCTCATCTGAAGCATCGACAAAGATGATTTTTCGAGCGATTCCTCGCTCCGCCAATTCGGCAAGAGACCGATTTAGATCATCGAATAACTGTCTACCTCGAACATCAATCACAACCGCTATTTTGTCCGCGGTCCTTTCCGTGGTGTCAAAAACCGAACTTAGTAAGGAAGGTGGCAAATTATCAATTACATACCAACCATGATCCTCCATGGAGTGAGCGACCGTAGAGCGACCGGCTCCACTCATGCCAGTAATTATTACCATCTCCCGGTTCATGGCTACATCATCTACTACCTGTCAAGTATCTCTCCAGTAGCGGTATCGACATGGGATTGTGACTCAACTGCAGAAAGCGCATTAATAATCGTCTCTGCGGTCTTAACTCCAATCCCGGGAAGTTGAGCAATTTCATCGAGTGACGCTTTCTTTAGAGCCGCTACTGATCCAAAGTGATCTAGTAACGCTTGACGGCGAACTTCGCCAAGAGTTGGAATCTCATCAAGTAAAGACTCAACCATGAGGCGAGATCTCTTGGAGCGGTGAAAGGTAATTGCAAAGCGGTGCGCTTCATCTCTAATTCTTTGGACTAAATAAAGCGCTTCACTGTGTCGCGGCAAGATCACGGGATAGCTTTGATCCGGGAACCAAATCTCTTCCAACCTCTTAGCTAATCCCACCAGAGTTATATCTGTTATTCCAAGTTCGGCAAAGGCTCGGGCTGCTGCGTTTACCTGACCCCTGCCGCCATCAACAATCACTAGTTGTGGCGGATAAGCAAACTTTGGTCTTTCGCCACCAGTTAGCTCAATCTCAGTTAAATCCAAATCCTTCTCCGCCAAATACCTTTTAAATCTTCTAGTAATCACATGGTGCATAGCCCGGGTATCATCAAATCTCTTCTGGTCATCAATTCCAAATCTGCGGTACTCACTCTTTTTTGATTGGCCATCCTCAAAAACCACCATCGAGGCAACTACCGAAGTGCCTTGAATATTGGAGATATCAAAACATTCAATGCGTAAGGGCAGCTCATCCATACCTAGCGCATTTGCTAAATCCTCCAACGCTCTGCCACTAACAGCAGCATCATTTGAGCGTTTGCTTAGGAATTGAACCAAAGAGTGATGGGCATTTCGCTTTACCGTATCGAGTAACTCGGATTTCTCGCCCCGCTCCGGCCTTCTAACAATTACCCGATAAGAGAAGGTGCTTGAAAAAAACTCAGATAATCCATCGCTATCAACATCTAAATTAACCAAAACCTCTTTTGCTGGATCAAACTCGCTGTAAATCTGATTCAAAGTCACATCCAATAATTGAGTATCTTCTGGAATGTTTGCCAGATCTATAACCCAGGATTTACTACCAATCACTCTTCCCTGTCGCACTCTAAATATTGAGGCTGCTGCATGGGTTATGTCCTGATGAATCGCCACAAAATCAGAGTTAATAGAGTCTGAGATGGCCGCTTCTGTTGACTCTGATGCCCGCTCTAACGCCGCCAGCTGATCCCGAAGCTTTCCTGCCTTTTCAAACTCCTCTGCATCGGCTGCGGCCTGCATCTCTTTACGCAACTCTTCAGTTATATCGGCCGAGCCGTTGGACATAAACTCGATTAAATGATTTGCAATCTCTTTATGTTCAGTGCTCGAGACCCGCTGTACGCAAGGGGCGGCACATTTTCCAATATCACCCAATAAACAAGGGCGATTTACCCGTCTTGCTCTTTCAAAGTTAGTGTTTGAACAGGAACGCACTGGGAAGAGCTTGAGAAGTACATCAAATGTTGCTCTAAGCGCCCAGGCGTGAGCAAAAGGACCAAAGTAAACAACCCCCTTACGCTTCGAACGTCTGGTAATGAATATTCTCGGAAACTCTTCATCGATTGTGATGGCCAAATATGGGTAGGACTTATCATCCTTAAACTGCACATTGAAAGCTGGGTCAAACTCTTTAATCCAAGTGAACTCCAATTGCAGAGCCTCAACCTCGGTGCGCACTACTGTCCAATCGACACGATTAGCTGCGTTAACCATTCGGGTGGTCTTCTCACCCAAATTCTTTTGAAAATAGGAGTTAAGGCGGTTCTTTAAGGACCTAGCCTTACCTACGTAGATAACCTGATTTGCCTCATTAAAAAACCGATAAACCCCAGGTTCATCTGGGATATTGCTAGGACGATAAGAGGCGGGGTCTGCCATAGCTATTTCTTTAGCGCTTCAGCCAGAAACTTTCCGGTATAACTACTTTTAACTTTAGCAACCACTTCTGGAGTGCCTTCTGCGACCAAAGTGCCACCGCCAGAGCCGCCCTCTGGTCCAAGATCAATAATCCAGTCGGCACATTTGATGACATCCATATTGTGTTCAATGACTACAACGGTATTTCCGGTATCAACTAGGCGCTGCAAAACCATTAGGAGTTTGCGAACATCTTCAAAATGCAGACCTGTGGTTGGTTCATCCAATACATAGATGGTGCGACCGGTCGAGCGGCGTTGTAACTCAGTAGCTAACTTAACGCGCTGCGCCTCACCCCCCGATAACGTCGGGGCAGATTGACCAAGTCGAACATAACCTAAACCAACATCACAGAGTGTTTTCAAGTAGCGATGAATTGCTGGAATTGATTCAAAAAACTCAGTGGCCTTTTCTATCGGCATATCCAAGACCTCTGCAATGGTCTTGCCTTTGTAATGAACCTCCAGCGTTTCCCGGTTGTATCTAGCGCCATGACAAACTTCGCAAGGCACATAAACATCCGGAAGGAAGTTCATCTCTATAGTGATAGTTCCATCACCAGCACAGTTCTCACAACGACCACCCTTAACATTGAAGGAGAAGCGGCCTTGCTGGTAACCCCGCACCTTTGCCTCACTTGTCTCTGCAAATAGGGCGCGAATCTTGTCAAAGACCCCGGTGTAGGTCGCGGGATTAGAGCGAGGAGTTCGGCCAATTGGTGATTGATCCACATGTACAACCTTGTCGAGATGATCAATTCCCGTAATGGTTCTATGCCTTCCTGGTACGACTCGAGCCCCATTTAATTTGTTGGCCAATACCGAGTACAAGATGTCATTAACTAAAGTTGATTTACCAGAGCCACTAACTCCAGTTACTGCAACAAAGGCACCCAATGGAACATTGACATCAAGATTCTTTAAGTTGTTTTCTCTAGCATCTTTGATAGTCAGTGAGCGTTTTGGATTTATCGCACGTCGCGCCTTAGGGATTGAGATTTCACTGCGACCCGATATGTAAGCTCCAGTAATCGAGCGCTTAGAATCTACAAGCGCTTGATAATCTCCAGAAACCACAATTTCGCCACCATGCTCACCAGCACCGGGCCCAATATCAACAATCCAATCCGCGGTACGAATGGTCTCTTCATCATGCTCTACAACAATCAAGGTATTTCCCAGATCCCTTAAATGGGTCAAGGTTTCAATCAAACGCTTATTATCTCTTTGGTGCAATCCAATGCTGGGTTCATCTAAGACATATAAAACACCAACGAGACCAGAACCGATTTGGGTAGCCAATCTAATTCGCTGCGCCTCGCCTCCTGAGAGAGTGGCAGCAGGGCGAGCTAATGTTAAGTACTCAAGTCCGACATCAAGAAGAAAACCTAAACGGGCATGTACCTCTTTCATTACCCGCTCTGCAATCTTTGCTTCACGCGCTGCCAACTTCAATCCCTTTAGGAATTTTGCGCAATCTTCAATAGAGAGCTCGCAGATTTCAGCGATATTTTTCTCACCCAAAGTGACCGCCAATACCTCTGGCTTTAGTCGGGTTCCTTTACAAGCCGGACATGGGGTTTCTCGCATAAAGGCTTCATACTTTTCTCGACTGTAATCACTATCGGTTTCTGCATGTCTGCGTTCAATAAAGGGCTTAACCCCTTCGAATCCGGTTGAGTAGTTTCTTACCCTTCCGTATCGGTTTTTATACTTAACATGAACCTCGTACTCATAACCGTTGAGGATGGCATCTTTAGCTTTCTGAGAGAGTTTTACCCAAGGAGTCTTCAGTGAGAACTTCACATCTGCAGCTAATGCCTCTAATAAATTAAGGAAGTAATCCGCTGATTGCCCACCAGACCAGGGTGCAATCGCACCTTCTTCAATCGAAAGTGAATCATCTGGAATTACTAACTCTTCATCAACCTCAAGCTTTGAACCTATTCCGGTGCACTCTGGGCAGGCCCCAAATGGTGAGTTGAAGGAGAAGGATCTGGGCTCCATCTCCTGAAATGACAGGCCGCAATCATGACAGGCAAGCAGCTCGCTATAAGTGCGCTCCTTCTCGCCGGTCTTTACATCGACAAACTCTAAAGTCACAAGTCCGCTCGCCAACTTCAATGCGGTTTCAATTGAATCTGTAAGTCGCTGCTTTCCTTCAGGCTTTGCGGTCAATCGATCGACCACGACTTCAATCGTGTGCTTTTCTTGTTTCTTTAATTTAGGTGGTTCAGAGAGAGATACCGTAACCCCATCAACTCGGGCACGGGAATAACCTTGAGCAACCAAATCTTTAAACAAATCAGCAAACTCACCTTTGCGGGCCCGAATCATCGGCGCTAAAACCTGGAACTTAGTTTCACTTGGTAGTTCGAGGATTTGATCAACGATATTTTGTGGGGTTTGTTTAGTGATTGCTTTTCCGCACTCCGGACAGTGGGGTTTTCCAGCCCGGGCGAATAACAACCTTAAATAATCGTAAACCTCGGTAATTGTTCCCACGGTAGAGCGTGGGTTTCTATTGGTAGATTTTTGGTCAATTGAAACGGCTGGAGAAAGACCTTCTATAAAATCAACATCTGGTTTGTCCATCTGTCCCAAAAACTGCCGTGCGTAAGCCGACAAGGACTCAACATAACGTCTCTGACCTTCAGCGAAGATGGTGTCAAAGGCTAATGAAGATTTACCTGAACCTGATAACCCGGTAAAAACAATCATGGCGTTGCGAGGCAGATCTAAGGAAACGTTCTTGAGATTGTGTTCGCGGGCACCTCGTACGATCAAACGTTCCGCGCTCATCACATCCCCGCCTCTTCCATCGCTCTTAACTCGCGTTTTAACTCTTTAATTTCATCGCGCAACCTAGCGGCAAGTTCAAACTGCAACTCAGCTGCGGCGTTTCTCATCTGCTC
>JBEDAQ010000050.1:0-3385 GCA_041177685.1 Actinomycetota bacterium
TGCGCGATGCTAAAGAGCTACACATTGCATTACAGAGAATTCATCCTCAGCTACATGTGATTGTTGCAAAGATGCCAGATCGCGAGAAAAACGCAGATGTAATTTTTGAAGTGATTAAAAAGTATAAGGAGTTAGTGCTTCTCTAACGCACTGCGCATTGGAAGTAGTTTGGCCTGACTTTCGGCGTACTCGCGTTCTGGATCAGAGCCCGCCACAATGCCGCAGCCAGCATAGATTCTTATGGAGTGGCCATCATTAGAGATCTGGCCACAGCGCAAAGCGATACCTAACTCGCCATCACCTTTGGCATCGATCCAACCAATTGGGCCGGCGTAACGACCCCGGGAAATACCTTCTATTTCATCGATGGTGCGCTTGGCATATTCAGTAGGTGTGCCACAAACAGCGGCAGAGGGATGCAATCTGGAAACCAAAGCAAAGATATCAATCGGATTTGATGAATCTGAAAGCACTCCGGTGACATCGGTAGCTAAATGCATAACGTTAGAGAGATGTAAAACAAATGGTGTCTCTGGAACATTGGTAGAGGTGCAAAATGGTGAGAGCGCTTCAGCAACAGAGCGCACCGCATACTCATGTTCTTCTAGATCTTTTGAGGAGCGGGCAAGTGAACCAGCCAGCGCTAGATCTCTTTCATCATCACCGGTTTTGCGAATTGTGCCGGCCAAGATTCTGGAGGTAACTAGTGATTTGCTCAAACGAACTAGAAGTTCTGGAGTGGCACCAACTAAACCATGGTTGGAGTAAACCCAGGTGGATGGGTACTCCTGAGCAAGTTGTTGTAAAAGATTTCTTTGATTAATTTCTTCGGTGGTTGTGCCGGTGACAAATCTGGCTAACACAACTTTTTCGAGATTTTCATTTTTGATTTTATCTACTGCGCGCGCAACGCGATCCTGCCAAACATCACCGTTGCTACCGCTCCAATTTAAGTTGAGAGGTGTTGATTTGTGAGCGGCTTTTTGTAGCGCTGGTTGTGGGGTGGCGCCGATCCAGGTAATCCAGGACTTGCCATTACGTTGTCCCACAACGACTTTAGGGATGATTAATACTGAATCCTCTGCTTCATCAAAGGAGAAAGAGGTAAAGAGAATCGGGCCAGTACCGGTGCCATGAACATTGTTATGAATATCAAGGGCATTTACCTGCTCCCGCCACCAGCTGCGGGCTTGTTCAAAACGATTGGCGCCTTTAACAATATGAGATTTGTAAATCCCAAAACCAATTAATCCATCACCACCGCGCACCCAAGAGGTAAGCGCATCATCAGCGATCTCTGGAATAGCGATATCAAGCAATGGCGGATGCTCGCCGAGCAACTCCGTTGTGATTGATATATGCATGACGCTCCAGTTCAACTTGTGAAATAAGCCTACCGCTAGGGATGATAGGTCGGTGAGTCGAGCTGATTTAGGTAAGGATCCCGAAGAGGTTTCCTCGATGTTTGATGGCGTTGCCAAACGCTATGACCTAGTCAATGACCTTTTGAGTTTGGGCCAGACTAAGCGTTGGCGCAAAAAAGTTCAGACCATTATTAATCCAACACCAGGCATGAAGATTCTTGATATTGCAGCAGGTCCTGGTTCATCAAGTGAACCGTTACATAAAGCTGGTGCAGATGTCACATCGTTAGATTTTTCCGAAGGGATGTTGGCGCAAGGTAGAAAGGCGCGACCTTATTTAAAGTTTGTAAAAGGTGATGCGTTGAATCTTCCATTTAGTGAGAATAAGTTTGATGTAACTACTATCTCTTTTGGTTTGCGGAATACCCATGATTACAAAAAAGCTTTGCAGGAAGCGTTGCGGGTTACCAAAGTTGGTGGCCGTATGGTGATCGTTGAGTTTTCAACTCCGACCTTTGCACCATTTCGCATTGTGTACATGAATTACCTAATGAAACTGTTGCCAAAATTGGCTCGCAAGACATCATCAAACCCAGCGGCCTATGTTTATTTGGCGGAATCAATCCGGGCCTGGCCTAATCAAGAGCAGTTGGCAGCCGAAATGAGTGGTGCCGGCTGGCGTAATCCTTCGTGGGTAAACCTCACGGGGGGAGTTGTGGCAGTTCACACAGCTATTAAGGGCTCCTAATTTCCCTGTATTTATAGGGCTCACCTAAGATTTCCCGTTGTGAACCCCTATGTCCCGATCTTTGTAATTGGAGCGATTGGCTTCGGGTTCGCGGTCTTTTCAGTAGTCGCCGGAGCTCTTTCGGGACCAAAGCGTTATAACAGAGCCAAGCTAGATGCATATGAGTGCGGCATCGAACCAAGCCCTCAAGCTCAAGGCGGCGGTCGTTTTCCAGTTAAGTCCTTCTTAACTGCGATGCTATTTATTATCGTGGATATTGAAATTGTTTTCTTATATCCATGGGCGGTTTCTTATGACGCACTTGGCTTATTTGGTCTAGTTGAAATGGTCATCTTCATCCTCACAGTTTTCGTGGCGTATACCTATGTTTGGCGTCGCGGCGGATTGGAATGGGATTAAAAATGGGTCTAGAAGAAAAACTCCCTTCCGGATTTTTGCTAACCACCGTCGAAAAGTTGGCGGGTTATATGCGCAAAAATTCATTGTGGCCAGCGACCTTTGGTTTGGCTTGCTGCGCAATCGAGATGATGGCGATTGGTTCTGCAGGTAAGTACGACATCTCCCGTTTTGGTATGGAGGTTTTCCGCGCTTCGCCACGTCAAGCGGATTTAATGATTGTTGCTGGTCGCGTCTCTAACAAGATGGCACCGGTAGTGCGTCAGATTTATGATCAAATGACCGCACCTAAGTGGGTTTTGTCGATGGGTGCATGTGCATCATCTGGTGGAATGTTTAACAACTACGCAATTGTGCAAGGTGTTGATCACATCATCCCAGTAGATATTTATTTGCCGGGTTGTCCACCAAGACCTGAGATGTTGATGGATGCGATTTTGAAACTTCATGAGCAGATCGGAAATGAAAAGCTTGGCGTAAATCGTCAGAAGATTATTAAAGAGGTAGAGGCTGCTGCACTTGCTGCAGTTCCAACTCAAAAGATTCCCGTATTTGGAAGCAGGGACTAATAATGAGCGAGCAAAAAGGCATGTTTGGTGCCTCCGGAACCGGTGATACCTCTGGTTACGGCGGATTAGAGCGCTCTGCTTATTCACCAACCTCAGCATCACGTCCTTACGGTTCTTACTTTGATGATGTTGCAGATGAATTAGAAAAAGCATTTCCAGAGTTTTCTGATGCGATTGAAAAAGTAGTGGTAGATCGTGGCGAATTAACTTTGCATATTAAGCGGGATCGTTTGTTTGATGTCGCAAAAACTTTGCGTGATACCGAAACTTTGCGTTTTGAAGTTTGCTTAGGTGTAAGCGGTGTGCAC
>JBEDAQ010000051.1:0-3347 GCA_041177685.1 Actinomycetota bacterium
GGCCGCTTTTGCACCCTGATTATCAATAATCCACGCTGCTTTTAATACAAGAAGACGGGCCTGCTCAATATCTATCCGAGCCTGCGCGATCCACTCTTGAATTACGCCTTGGCGCGCTAACTCTTTGCCAAAGGCGCTGCGAATAAGTGAACGCTTAATCATTAACTGCAAAGCACGTTCTGCCATGCCGATTGCTCGCATACAGTGATGAATTCTTCCTGGACCAAGGCGAGCTTGAGCGAGAGCAAAACCTTCACCTTCACTACCAATCAAGTTGGATACCGGCACCCGCACATTGGTAAAGGAGATTTCGGCGTGACCATGTTGGTCAATAAATCCGAGCACATTTAAATTGCGAATTACTTTTACACCTGGGGTATCAATCGGCACCAAAATCATAGATTGTTGCTTGTGATCTTCGGCTTGTGGATTGGTTCTGCCCATCACAATTAAAATCTTGCAACGTTCATCCATTGCGCCAGTAGTCCACCACTTAACACCGTTGATTACATAGTGGTCGCCATCTTTAGTGATGCTGGTTTTAATATTCCGCGCATCGCTAGATGCAACATCTGGTTCAGTCATCGCAAAACCAGAGCGAATCTCACCGGCTAGTAATGGCTCCAGCCATTGTTTCTTTTGCTCAGGGGTGCCGAACATATCTAGCAGCTCCATGTTGCCGGTATCTGGAGCAGCACAATTAATTGCCTCAGGTGCGATATCTGGTGACCAACCAGTTATCTCCGCCAAAGTTGCGTAATCAGTCACAGTTAAACCGTGATCAATATGTGGCAAGAAAAGATTCCACAGCCCTTGCGCCTTGGCTTTTTGTTTTAACTCCTCGATAACCGGAGGCAATTTATGCGGAGTGCCTGCTTCGATAAATGCCGCACGTTGTTGGTGATAAAGGTTTTCGGCAGGGAGTATTTCTTTATCTAAAAAGGCTTGCAGTTTTGCTGCGTATTCGGTTGCCTTAGGGCTTAGGCTGAACTCCATACGGGTACCGTACGCAAAGTTAAGGGAAATTAGGAGAGGGAAGATGAGTGTTCTTGACCGCTTTCGTTTAGATGGCAAGGTCGCAGTAGTTACTGGAGCCTCATCAGGCCTTGGAGTCGCGTTTGCAAAAGCATTGGCTGAGGCCGGTGCTGATGTTGTACTTGGTGCCCGGCGCGAGGATCGTTTGCCAGAAACTGGAAAGTTGGTTGAAGCTGCGGGCCGTAAATATGCCGCCAAGAAAACTGATGTAACCAAACCAGAGGAGTGCGATGCGCTAATCGCATTTGCAATTGAGAAGTTTGGCAAAGCTGACATATTGATTAATAACGCAGGTGTGGGAACCGCGGTACCTGCAACTAGAGAAACTCCAGAACAATTCAGAAATGTTTTGGATGTAAATCTGATGGGCGCTTACTGGATGGCGCAGGCCTTTGCTCGAGCAAATAAAGAGGGCGGAGTAATCGTAAATATCTCAAGTATTTTGGGAATCAAACCACAGGGTTTGCCACAAGCTGCTTATGCGGCAAGTAAAGCGGGATTAATTGGATTAACTAGAGATTTAGCGGCGCAATGGACCGGCCGCAAAAAGATAAGAGTCAACGCATTAGCGCCAGGATTTTTCCCATCAGAGATGAGTGATGAGCTACCAAAAGATATGGTGGAGATGCTCAAAATGTTTGCACCTGCAGGAAGATTGGGAGATCCTGAAGAGCTAGCGGCTACCTTGATTTGGTTGGCAAGTGATGCATCAAGCTACGTCACCGGAATTACAGTTCCGGTTGATGGTGGCCTGGTTATGCCTTAACTAACCGTTAATGGCAGCGTGCAGTGCAACCTCAACCATGTCATTAAGGGTGCGCTCGCGGGCATCAGAGTCCATCGCCTCATGTGTGAATACATGATCTGAGATAGTCATGATGGCTAGGGCGCGGCGGCCTTTACGGGCGGCGATTGAGTAGAGCTGGCTGGCCTCCATTTCGAGGGCCAAAACACCATGTTGTTGTAGCTTCTTTGCTGAATCGGTTTCGTCATAGAAGAAATCCATTGATGAAACGCCACCAACATGAACTCTTTCAAACTTCTGTGAGGCTTCATAAGCCGCCTTGAGTAGATGGAAATCGGCGTGAGGAGCAAAATCCAAACCGTTGGTAAAACGACGGTTGATGTTGGAATCGGTAGATGCGGTCATCGCGATAACTAAATCGCCAACCTTGGTCTTATCTTGAATTCCACCTGCGGTGCCGATGCGGATAGCAACCTGAACATCGTATTCATTGAAGAGTTCTGTGACATAAATAGAAGCAGATGGCAGACCCATACCGGTGCCTTGTACTGAGATGCGCTCACCTTTGTAGGTTCCGGTGAATCCAAACATGTTGCGCACTGAGTTGTACTGCTTAACATTTTCTAGATAGTTGTCGGCAACCCACTTGGCACGAAGTGGATCTCCGGGAAGAAGAATACGTTCGGCGATCTCGCCCTTGCTTGCTGAAATATGTACGCTCATAGTTAGCGAACTATAACCAGAACCGCAGCGATAAAGTGAGAAATGAAAGCCGCGGCGGTCATGGCGTGAAACAACTCATGAAATCCGAACCAGTTAATAGAAAAGTTTGGCTTCTTAACGGCATAGATAATGGCTCCGGCAGAGTAAAGCAGGCCACCAAATGCAATTAGCAACAGCACCAGAAGCCCACCGTTGCGATAAAAATCGGGGAGATAAATAAGGGCGGCCCAGCCCAACGCTAAATAGATTGGAACATAAAGCCAACGCGGTGCAGATAACCAGAAAACCCGGAAGATGCCTGATAGCAAAGCCCCGCCCCAGACCAGGGAAAGCAGCACCACAGCTTGGTTTTTCTCTAATAAGTAAATGGCAAAAGGGGTGTAAGTGCCTGCGATTAATAAAGGAATATTGGCGTGATCAATTCTGCGCCAAACCGCTTTTGCGGTAGGGCCCCAAGGCACGCGGTGATAGATGGCGCTACAGGTAAATAATGAAACTGCTGTGAGAGTGAAGATGGTGAGTGTGACTCGACCACGAAGCTCTGAGGTAATTGTGATGAGGGTAAGACCTGCAACCAGCGCCAAGGGCGACATAACTAAATGAATGATGCCGCGCAGCTTGGGTCTACTTAATACGTTCATATACCGCCCTCATATTCTTGTCGAAGGTAAGCAGATCTGCGCCATCGATTATTGATGAGGCAACAATGATGGAATCACCTAAGGTTATTTTATTTTGCGAGCGGATATGCGCGGCGCGCACAGCAACCTCTGTATCAAGATTTATTACCTTAGAGAAAACCTTAGTTAATTGATTTAAGGTCTCATTAACATCAACCAAATCA
>JBEDAQ010000052.1:0-3330 GCA_041177685.1 Actinomycetota bacterium
GAGATCAAACCTGAATTCTCAGTTGTCGTTGAGGGCCAAATCTTTGGATTGAAATTTGCTGTCATGGCTACATCCGCTCCGGTGCGCTAACGCCCAACATCGATAAACCATTGTTGATTACCTGTCTAGTTGCCTCACACAAAATAACTCTGGTGCGATGGATATCTGAAATTGGCTCCTCACCCATGGGAAGAACTCGACAATCGTTGTAAAAACCGTGGTACAAAGTTGCCAACTCTTCAATGTAACGTGCGATGCGATGTGGTTGTCGCAGTTCAGCAGCACCTGCTACAACTCGTGGATACTCGGCCAGACCACCGAGTAACTCTCGCTCCCGTTCATGTACCAGAAGCTCTGCCTTGAAATCAGAGAGGTTTACCTGCAATCCTAGATCTTGCGCATTGCGAAGCACCGCGCAGATGCGCGCGTGCGCGTACTGCACGTAATAAACCGGATTGTCATTGGTGCGCTTCTTTAATAGATCTACATCAAGCACCATCGGGGTATCAACTGGATATCGAATCAAGGTGTAGCGAGCCGCATCAACCCCAACCTTTTCCACCAACTCTTCCAGTGTGATTATGGTTCCAGCCCGCTTAGAGAGTTTTATCTCCTGGCCACCCTCCATAATCTTCACTAGCTGGCCAATTAATACATGAATGTTGAACTCTGGATTATCGCCGGCACATGCCGCTGTTGCCTTTAACCGTCCTACATAACCATGGTGATCAGCGCCCAGCATGTAAATACAGATATCAAAGCCGCGGTTTCTCTTATCGATGTAATAAGCGGTATCCGAGGCAAAATAGGTAAGTTCGCCACCAGATTTAACTAATACTCGATCTTTGTCATCGCCAAAATCAGTAGTGCGCAACCAGGTGGCACCCTCAGATTCAAATACATGACCTTGCACCTTTAAGGTTTCTATCGCTTTATCTAAAGCTTTACCGGAGTGCAAAGATCGTTCGGAAAACCATACATCGAAGTGAGTTCCAAAGTTGTCCAGTACATCCTTTTGTTGTTGCAATTGGAGAGAGTATCCCGCCTCACGGAATGCGATGATTCCCTCTGTTTCATCTAAATCTTTGTACTCTGGATGCTGAGCCAGAATTAATTTGGCTAAATCATTTATGTACTCACCTTGATAGCCATCTTCTGGTCGAGCTTCACCGCGCGCAGCAGCTCGCAATGAGGCGCCAAACAAATCCATTTGAGTACCGCGATCATTAATGTAAAACTCTCTAACAACCTCCGCGCCACCTGCAGCCAAGACACTTCCGAGCGCATCACCGACGGCTGCCCAACGGGTGTGACCAAGATGTAGTGGGCCAGTTGGATTGGCGCTAATAAACTCAAGATTAATTTTCTTGCCGGCTAAAACCTTTACCTGACCGAAACTCTGCTTCTCATTAATGATAGAAACAACAATCGCACCTTGACTGGATTTGACGAGTGTTAAATTGATAAAACCGGGACCGGCAATATCTACGCTTTCAATATTGGAGTTGCCTTTTAATCCAGCCGCAATTAACTCTGCAATCGCGCGCGGTGGTTTGCCCGCTGGTTTAGCAAGTGCCAAAGCAATTGAGGTTGCATAATCTCCGTGATCACGATTCTTGGGTCTCTCTAATACGATCTCGTTAACAACATCCATATCTAGGACAGAGTGCGGTAACTCCCCTGATGACACGAGGTGATGGATGAGACCGGTAAGGCTTTGGGTTAGGGCCAGATAGGGGTCCAGATCAGATGGGCCTGAAACTGCCTGGCCTGAACTGGAAGCGGAATTCGCGGTCACCTACGCAAGGTTACCGACCCGAGCGGGCTTCTCGCGTAGCCTCCGTTATCTATTTGTTATGAGAAAACCGCCCAAATAATGGGAAAAGCCCTTCTCTCGGGAAACTCACAAAAGTAACGTTCCCCCGTTGAACCGCCCTCGCGGCTCAATTAATACCTAAGTACTACCTCAGTTCGTTAAACACTTTCGAAAGGTAATTAACTACATGAAAAAGCGCCGTCTCGCGATATCTGCACTAATCGCAGCATTCGCACTTATTCTCACCGGCTGCTCAAACTCATCAGATGAAGGTTCAGCTGATGGCTTTGTTGGTGTAATCCTTCCAGATGCTGCTTCATCAGCTCGTTGGGAAACCGCTGACCGCGGATTCCTACAAGCTGCATTTGATGCTGCTGGAGTAAAGGCTGACATCCAAAACGCAAATGGTGACAAGGAAGCATTCCAGACCATCGCAGACCAAATGTTGTCTGCTGGTGCAAAGGTTCTTATCTTGGTAAACCTTGACTCTGATTCTGCAAAGGCTGTTCAAGATAAAGCAGCTGCACAGGGTGTACCAACAATTGACTACGACCGTCTAACACTTAATGGTTCAGCTTCTTACTACGTCTCATTTGATAATGAAGCGGTTGGAAGATTGCAGGGAGAAGGAATCAAGGCTTGCCTTGATGGTGCAGGAAAGACAAAGGCACGCCTTGTCTACCTAAACGGATCTCCTACAGACAACAACGCCACCTTGTTCAAGGCTGGTTATGACTCAGTTCTACGTCCATCAATCGATGCCGGTGATTACACCCTCGTTGATGATCAAGCTGTTCCAGATTGGGACAACGTAAAGGGTGGAACAATTTTCGAGCAGCAACTTGCTAAGGCAGGCGGCAAGCTTGATGCGGTCGTTTCCGCTAACGAAGGTCTTGGTCTTGCAGCTGTAGCTGTATTGAAGAAGAACGGACTAAACGGAAAGGTTTGCGTTTCCGGACAGGATGCAACCGTTGATGGTCTCCGTGCAATTTTGACTGGTGATCTTTCAAATACCGTTTACAAGGCCATCAAGGCTGAAGCAGAAGCTGCAGCAGAACTTGCTATCGCACTTCTAAATGGCGAAGAGGCCACAACAGCAACAGGCTCCGTTAATAACGGTGTCTCTGATGTCCCTTCAGTTCTTCTCGTGCCAGTATCTATTACTAAGGCAAATGTGAAGGATGTAATTGCAGATGGCTTCCAGACTCGTGAAGCGGTTTGCGAAGGCATCGAAGATCTCTGCACAGCTAACGGAATTTAATTTCGTAGCCAAACAGAGTTCCACAATTAGTTAAAAGCAGTTAAGTCGTTAAAGGCAGTAAAGCTCAGCCCGAGAGGTAAATCCCTCGGGCTGAGCCCTTAAACTCAAAAATTTTTCTAGTTTTCGCAAAACATTAAAAGCTTTCTCACGGTTTGATTTCTTACAGTTCGAGTAGAGAGGAAAAGCGATGGCAGAACCAATCCTCTCCCTCCGCAAAATAAACAAATCTTTTGGTCCAGTTCATGTCTTAAAG
>JBEDAQ010000053.1:0-3409 GCA_041177685.1 Actinomycetota bacterium
TAATGGCCAGAGCTAATCGCAAACCAGATAACAAGCCACCAAAGAAGGGTGGAAAGCGTTCGTTGCGTGGCAAGGGACCAACTCCAAAGGCTGAGGATCGTCCGTATCACAAGAAATATAAGTCCAAAGAGGAGAATCAACGCAAGCGCACTGAGCGCAAACGCATTGATGCTAAGCGCGGCGATCGCAAGAGAGATTTCCGTCGCGAACCCAAGGATCATGTCGATACCGTTGCAGGTCGTAACGCAGTTGTTGAGGCGCTACGTGCTGGAATTCCAGCAAAGGAGTTAGTTGTCGCGGTCGGTGTTGATATTGATGAGCGTTTAAATGAAAGTATTCGTTTGGCGCAAAAGATGGGTATCGGAATCAAAGAGGTAGAGCGCCGTCAGATTGAAAACATGACCGGCATCGCCAATCATCAAGGTGTTGCGCTGGTTGTAAAGCCATTCCAATACTCATCGCAAAAAGAAATCTTTGCCCGCGCCTCGGAACCCGCGTTATTTGTTGCGGTTGATGGCGTCACAGATCCACGTAATATCGGTGCGATTGCACGAAGTGCAGCAGCTTTTGGTGCAGATGGATTGTTAATTCCAGAGCGCCGCAACGCCTCTCTGACCGCAGCTGCTTGGAAAACCTCAGCAGGAGCCGCGGCCCGTCTGCCAATCGCGCAGATCACCAACCTCTCCCGCTCGATTGATGATGCCAAGGTATTTGGCTGTTTTATCGTCGGATTGGATGGCGATGCCGATACCAATATTGATGAGATGGAGCTGGCCGACCAACCACTTTATGTAGTCGTAGGAAGCGAGGGTAAAGGCCTTTCTCGCTTGGTACGTGAAAAATGTGATCTCTTAATCTCTATTCCAATGAGTAGTGCGGTTGAATCACTAAACGCCAGTGTTGCGATGTCGATTGCACTTTATGCGATTGATCGGAAACGAAGTGAGCTATAACCGTTTCATAGCGCTCGGTGATTCAATGACCGAGGGCATGCAAGATGAGATCATCAACGGTAAGTACCGGGGATGGGCGGATCGGGTTGCCGATGTTATGGCACAGCATTACCAAGACTTTACCTATGCAAATCTTGCGATCCGTGGCAAGTTGGTCGGACAGGTTTACGAAGAGCAGGTGCCGGTAGCTCTGCAATTAGTTAATGGTGCAAAAACTATTGTCTCCTTTCATGCTGGTGCTAATGATGTGATTCGTCCCAAATATGATCCAGATAAGACGATTGCTACCTACAACGCAGCGGTTGATACCTTAATTAAATCTGGGGCGTCATTGATGCTGTTTTGTGTCATGGAAGAATCAGATAAGAAAAACAAAACTGCTCAGATTTGGGCGGAGAGATTTGCCATCTTTAATCAAAACGTTAGAGAAAAAGCGAATGCGGTCGGAGCAATTCTCTTTGATCCCAACAATGATCACTTTTGGAAAGACTCCAGATTTATTCATGAGGATCGCTTACATCTAAATAGTGAGGGTCATCGCAGAGTGGCGCAAGCGGTACTCGCTAGATTGAATCTGCCCCATGATCCAGATTGGCGTAAACCCTTGCCACCGAAACAGGCTGCTTCCGCATTGGAAAAAGCGCAGATTAACCTGCACTGGTTTGGTGCATACGCCATTCCATGGATGATGCGCCGGGCCCGTCGTAGATCATCGGGAGATGGCCGAACCGCGAAATATCCAGCGCCAATTACCTGGCAGCGCTAGAAGCTAATAACCGTCCAACTCCATTTATAAGTGCCGGGTTTGATGCGGTACTTCGGCAAAGTATCAGGGCCACAGGAAGCGGTTCCCACACCGCGCTGAATTGCATCAATGCTCACAACTGTGTTGCCACTTGGTTGTACAAATACATTGTGAGTCGCATCAGCTAAATCACCTGATCGCATCGGAGTTACGGTGACCATCCGTGGTTTATCTAATTGAACATATAAACCATGGCTAGTTTGGTTGGTCAAAGTAAACCAGCGAACCCCCATGTGTCCGCCATTTTCCTGTGGCCTCACATATGGAACATACTGTTGTGCAACAGAGCTGCTCCAGCGATGAACTTTGCCGATGCTGCGATCTGGCATAGTTTCAAATGGTCCGGTACCAAAGTAGGTGTATTGATCAAGTGCACCATTAACCTCAAAGTTAATACCCACTCGTGCTACATCATCTAGTTGTTTAGGAAGATTTACCTCATCAGTAACTCTTAAACCTGACTCCACCGCTTCTACAGTTTGATTGTGTTTGATTGTAATTCCCGCACTGGTTTTCCAGGTATGAACAATCCTTGTCACGCCACCTTTTTTGGTGAGCTTTGAAGAGGTGCGATGCAGATCTCGCAATCCCCACTTCTCCCACTTTTCTGCGATGTGACCAATTGCGTCATTGTCAGTTGGCGCGCGCCAGAGATTTAATCTTGGAGCTACCTCGCCAAAGGGAAGAATGATGGCGCCTTCTGCATTCACATAACTTTGTGGTGTCTTGGCTGGCTTTGCTTTTGGTAATGGTTTTGCCGGAAGCGCGATTTGATACCAAGCCACCTCATGACCAATGTGGGCCCAAGGAGCACTGGTAGCCAAAGTTAGAGAGAAGTTAACAAACCGCTCTCCAGGGGTGGCATCTGCCTTTAGGGCGCTAGCCGGAAGGGCAAAAACCGCTTTATTTCTAGGCTTTACCGCAGGCAACTTCACATCTCCACTTACAGTGGTTTTGCCATTTACCGTGACCTCATATCGCAGTTTTAGATCACGTAGATCGGTAAAGAAGTTACGGTTAAAGATTTCAAATTTGCCGGTCTTTAAACTCTTTGCAGAGATAGTTACCGGCGCTGCCAGATACTTAAACTCTTGAAGTGCTGGTTTTGGAGAGCGATCTGGGAAGAACATGCCATCGCAAACAAAGTTGCCATCATGTCGGGTTTCACCGTAATCCCCACCGTAAGCCGAGCGCACAGTGCCATCTTCAAGAGTTTGATCTAAACCGTGATCCCACATCTCCCAGATAAAGCCGCCTTGTAAACCTTTTAGCGAGTGTATTGCCTCCCAGTACTCCGCCAAAGTTCCATTGCTATTTCCCATGGCGTGTGTGTACTCACACATAATCAAAGGACGTTCAGCCTTCTTGGATTTGGCATAGGAGATGATCGCTGAAATATCTGGGTACATCGGACAGACCACATCAGTTAAATCATGGTTGTGGGTCCAATTACCGCGAATCGCGCCTTCATAATGAAGTGGACGTGATGGATCAAAGTTTCTGGCATAGGCGGCAGCAGCTCGATGATTAAGTCCAGCACCAGATTCATTACCAAGCGACCATAAGATTACTGAAGCATGATGAATGTCGCGTTGTACCATTCGCGCTACACGATCAACCCATGCGTTTAAATACTTTTGATCATTACACA
>JBEDAQ010000054.1:0-12233 GCA_041177685.1 Actinomycetota bacterium
CATCGATCTGCCCCATCAAAGTGATGGCCGCAGCCGCGAGCACCAAACCTAAAAACATCGAACCGGAATCCCCCATAAATATCCGCGCTGGATGCAGATTGTGAGGCAGGAAGCCGATACAGGTTCCAATAACGATCGCGGTAACCAAGGAAGGCGCGCCAGCACGGCTGAAACCATTTTCTACCGCAAGTAAATAGGAGAAGCCGAAAAATGCTGCCGCGGAAATTGCAACAATGCCTGTAGCTAGACCATCTAAACCATCAACAAAGTTGACCGCGTTAATAATAATTATGACAACTAAAACGGTCAGCAGTTGGCCGATGTTGGTTGGCAAAACAATAATTCCATCAATCGGTAACCAAAGAATTTGAATTCCAAAGTACAACAAAATTGCAGCAGCGAGTCCTTGGCCTGCCAATTTAGTAACCGCATCTAATTCAAAACGATCATCAATCATTCCGAGCAAAAGCACAAATGTGGCTGCTAGAAAAATTCCAAGCAGCTCGCGGCTGTATGCCTTACCAACCAACTCTAAATTTTCTACCATCAAAAGGGTTAAACCCATAGATAGCCACATCGCTACCCCGCCCCAACGGGCTGTAGTTTCTGTGTGAATATCTCTCTCACGAACTTTCGCAACCGCGTCTTGGCGCAATGCAAAGGCACGAACCAGCGGAGTTAACATATAAGTTAAAACAGCTGCGATTAAAAGTGTTAGTAAATACTCGCGCATTACCTTGGATAAACCGGGAACTTCGCAGTTAGCTCGTAAACCTCTTGACGGATTGAATTAGCCTTTGCATCATCTTCGCCCTCTTTAATCGCGCGGGCGATTAGATCGGCAATCTGTGACATCTCTGGTAATCCCATTCCTTGAGTGGTTGTTGCCGGAGTGCCAACTCGAATTCCGCTGGTAACCGCAGGGGTTTCTGGGTCATATGGGATAGCGTTTTTGTTTAGTGAAATTCCAGCTTTTCCGCATCTCTCATCAGCTACCTTGCCATTAACACCAGTGGATCGGATATCAATCAAAGCCAGATGGGTTTCAGTACCGCCAGAAACCGCCCGCATGCCCTCTTTTTCTAGCGCCGCAGCAAGCGCTTTGGCATTCTCAATAACCTTTTTGGCGTAATTTTGATACTCAGTTGTAGCGCATTCCTTAAGAGCGACCGCTTTTCCAGCTACAGCGCTCATGATTGGACCACCCTGCATTCCAGGGAACACAGCTTTATCAATCGCGGCCGCATGCTCTGCTTTTGAAAGAATCATTCCCCCACGTGGGCCACGCAAAACTTTATGGGTAGTAAATGAAACGACATCAGCGTAAGGAACGGGAGAAGGAATCGCCTTTCCAGCAACCAAACCGATGAAGTGAGCCGCATCAACCCACATAATCGCGCCCACCTCATCACAAATCTCACGAATTCTCTTGAAATCAATCAGACTTGGATAAGCGGTAGCGCCAGAACAGATCATCTTTGGTTTTACTCGGAGTGCGATATCGCGTAGTTCGTCGTAATCAATTAACTCATTGTCTCGTCGAACTCCGTAAGACTCAACGTTAAACCACTTACCGGAGAAATTAACTTTTGAACCATGGGTTAAGTGACCACCATGTGGCAATGACATAGCCAAAACAGTGTCACCGGGTTTGGTGAAAGCCTGGTAAACCGCGACGTTGGCGCTGGCACCGGAGTGTGGCTGAAGATTGGCATGTTCGGCGCCAAACAACTCTTTGGCCCGAGCGATTCCGATTACCTCAACCTTGTCTACCTCTTCACAGCCACCGTAATAACGACGGCCGGGATAACCTTCGGCATACTTGTTTGAAAGTGTTGAACCAAGTGTTGCTAGAACCGCAGGCGAGGTGAAGTTTTCACTGGCAATTAACTGAAGGCTTTTACGTTGTCTATCCAACTCAGATAAAACAACTGCAGCAATCTCTGGATCTTGTTTTTGTAGTTGGGTGAAATCAGGACCAAAGAAGCTCTCAGACATGGCTGAAATCCTAGGCGGGAACCGCGATGTTTGGGGTTATGGCTCTCAAATCGGCGAGTGAGATTGCTCCTGCTCTGCGCAAAATCAGACCTTCATCTTTGACTGAGAGCACCGTAGAGCTAGCACCTTCTGGCAACTCTCCAGCATCAAACAGCGCTGCATAATCTCCATCTAAAGCTGGGAAAAATGTGGATTTTCTCGGAGCGGGCCGACCAGAGAGTGCTGCAGCACCAATCGCAAGTGGGCCTGATGCCAAGGCAACTTCACGCAAAAAATCCGCGGCTGGAACTCGAATGGCTATCTCATCCAGAGTTCGTTCATCTCCCAAATCCCACACCAATCCCTGTGCGGGCGGAAGGTTAATTGTTAATAAGCCAGGCCAAAACTTTTCACATACTGCATTAATAGTTTCGCCAAACTCTCTGGTAATTCCTTTTACTGTTTTTGTATCTCCAACAACTACTTGAGCTGCAACGCCGCGAGCATCCTGACGCAACAAATGAAGTTTTTTCACGGCTGAATGATTGAAAGCATCAGCGACAAAAACATAGGCGTGTTCTAATGGTGCAATTATCAACTTTCCATCTCGCAGCGCCGCAACAGCCCGCTCAATTAACTCCTGATTATCAATCTCACCATCGAGCAGCGAATATCTCTCAGCCATCACTGCCCCTTCCTGCGCGCTGTTATCCAACGTGGTCTGTTATTTAAATCAGTGTAATGAGAAATCTCAAAATACTCCTGAGCAAGTTCGCGCTCAAGGGCTGTACTCTGATTCTCAAAATGCTCCATGATTAGCAAGCCACCACTTTTTAACAGTCGAGTGGCGGCTGTTATGAATTGAAGTGGAGCCTGCATCCCATCTTTAGCCCCGCCAAACAAAGCCTCATGAGGTTCATTTTCCTTAACTAAATCCGGCAAAATGGTTTCATTAGGAATATATGGCGGATTAGCTACGACAATGTCGCACTTAACGCCTTGCAGTGCGTTTGATACATCATCATAAATAACCCGTACATCTACCTCATGTCTAGATATGTTTTTCTTGAGCCATTCAACCGCTGAAAGGGATTTCTCAACCGCAACAACATGAACTGACATCTTGCGCTGTGCTGCTTCATGTGCGATTGAGATAGCAATTGCACCGCTACCCGCACCCAAATCGACGATGCTCACATCAGGCACCGAAGCTAGATTCGGTGCTGATTGAATCCGCTCAATCTCTACAAGAGCCGCATCAACTAACAACTCTGTCTCTGGTCTTGGAATTAAAACTCCGAGACCAACGGAAAATGTTAAATAACGAAATGGCGCCTCCCCAGTTAAGTACTGAGTAGGGGTTCCTGATTTTCTTGCCTGCATCATCTCTTGAAACAACTCTTGTTGTTCTAGATTCAATTTGAACTCTCTGGCATGTAAATCCATTCGTGAAGCACCAAGCACATGAGCCAACATCAACTCAGCATCGACCGCTGGAATCTCTAACTCTGATAACTCTTGCTTTGCTGTTTTAAGAATCTCTTTAATGCTCATGAGATTTAGGCTTCTGCGGCTGCGAGCTTCTCTGCTTTGTCCGCCTCAAGCAGCGCTTTGATTACATCATCCAACTCTCCATTGAGTACCGCATCAAGATTGTTAGCTTTGAAATTTACTCGGTGATCACTCAAACGGTTTTCTGGAAAGTTATAGGTCCTGATGCGCTCTGAACGATCTACCGTGCGCACCTGACTCTTTCGAGTTGCAGCCGCCTCTGCATCAGCGGCTTCTTGAGCGGCAGCCAAAAGTCGGGCCCGCAAAATACGCAACGCTGACTCTTTATTTTGCAGCTGGCTCTTTTCATTTTGGCAAGAAACCACAATTCCAGTGGGTATATGGGTAATACGAACCGCAGAGTCTGTGGTGTTAACACTCTGGCCGCCGGGACCTGAAGAGCGATAGACATCAATACGCAGCTCATTCATATTTATCTGTACATCAATCTCTTCGGCCTCAGGTAGCACCAAAACACCAGCAGCAGAGGTGTGGATTCGACCTTGTGATTCCGTTTCAGGAACACGTTGCACGCGATGCACGCCGCCTTCAAATTTCAACTTCGAAAAGGGTGCTTTCCCGGGCTCGGTACCGCCACGAGCTTTCACCGCAACAGAGATATCTTTGTATCCACCCAAATCACTTTCGGTGGCATCAATAATTTCAGTTTTCCAACCCTGCTTCTCCGCATAGCGCAGATACATACGCAGCAAATCGCCAGCAAAGAGGGCGGATTCATCACCACCTGCTCCAGCTTTGATCTCCAAAATTACATCGCGATCATCATTTGGATCACGCGGCAAAAGCAACTCCTCCAATTTTTCTGCCGCTTCTTGCAGAGTTACTTCTAACGCGGGAAGCTCGGCGGCAAATCCCTCATCGACTTCAGCCAACTCCTTCGCAGCAGCTAGATCATCCTCCGCCTTCTTATAAGCACGGTAACCAGCGATTACTGGACCAAGTTGGGCATAACGTTTTCCTAATTGGCGAGCTTTTCCTTGATCTGCATGAATAGATGGATCAGCCATCGCAGCTTCTAGAGTTTCATACTCTTTAAGAATCTCTGGCATTGTGGCAAAGCGATCAGTCTTCTTATCAGCCATCTCATCTACTCCTTTCTATAAAGCTCGCTCTAAAAATCCATTAAATAACAAAAGACCGCACCCTCGCCAAATGCGAGAGCTACGGTCTTTGTTAGGAAAGCTACTTCTTGTTTTGTTGCTTCTTGAAACGCTCTTCGAACTTAGCTACGCGTCCGCCGGTATCGAGGATGCGCTGCTTGCCGGTGTAGAACGGGTGACATACGGAGCACACTTCAACGAAGAGTGAACCAGATGAAATGGTTGAGCGGGTTTTAAAGGTTTCACCGCAACCACATGTAACTGTGGTCTCCTTGTAATCAGGATGAATATCTTTCTTCATTGTTGCTCCTTATGTTGGGCTGGGTCCGAAACCTCCGGTGAACCAGCTCGTTAATGAAGGGAAGGCTACCTAAGCCACCCCAGTTCAAGCCAATCCGTGCTGGATTTACTCGCCTTTCGGCGATTGATCCGGTCCGACCGTGGTCTTTTGAACCTGCATCAAGAACTCGACATTGGATTTGGTGCCCTTCATCTTCTCTAGCAACAACTCCAACGCCTGCTGTGAATCCAAAGCATGAAGCACGCGACGTAACTTCCAAACAATGTTTAGCTCTTCAGGTCCCATCAAGATCTCCTCTTTACGGGTACCAGATGCATCAACATCTACTGCAGGGAAGATGCGCTTGTCGGCAAATTTACGATCTAGCTTCAACTCCATGTTTCCGGTGCCTTTGAACTCTTCAAAGATAACTTCATCCATCTTTGAACCGGTTTCAACAAGCGCGGTTGCAAGAATTGTGAGTGAGCCACCATCTTCAATATTACGAGCCGCTCCAAAGAACTTCTTTGGTGGATACAACGCAGCTGAATCAACACCACCAGAAAGAATTCGACCTGATGCTGGAGCTGCGATGTTGTAGGCACGGCCCAAACGAGTAATTGAATCAAGCAAGACAACTACATCATGACCTAATTCGACAAGACGCTTTGCGCGTTCGATGGCCAACTCTGCAACTGTGGTGTGATCATCTGCTGGACGATCGAAGGTGGAGGCGATTACCTCTCCCTTAACTGAGCGTTGCATATCGGTAACTTCTTCGGGACGCTCATCAACCAAAACCACCATTAGGTGACACTCTGGATTGTTAGTTGTGATTGCGTTTGCAATTGATTGCAAAACCATGGTCTTACCAGCTTTAGGTGGCGAAACAATTAGTCCACGCTGACCCTTACCAATCGGTGCAATTAAATCTATTACACGTGTGGTCAAGATGTTGGGCTGTGTTTCTAGACGCAATCTCTCCTGCGGATAAAGTGGAACTAACTTGGAAAACTCCACGCGATCACGGGCGCTCTCTGGATCCATGCCATTAACAGTGTCTAGACGGACTAAAGCATTGAACTTCTCGCGGCGCTCTCCCTCACGTGGTTGGCGCACTTGCCCTGTGATTACATCACCTTTACGTAACCCATAGCGACGTACCTGTTGCAATGAAACATAAACATCATTCGGGCCAGGCAGATAGCCACCGGTGCGCAAAAATGCATAGTTATCAAGAATGTCTAACAAGCCTCCAACTGGAAGCAAGACATCATCTTCTGAGATGACGATTTCGCGATCGCGTCCACCGCGGTCATTGCGATCTCTGTTACGGTCACGGCCACCACGGTCGCGATGGCGATCTCTACGCCACTCACGATCATTACCGCGATCATTACGATCACCACGGTCATTGCGATCATTATCTCGGCTGTTTGAATTGTCAGAGTCAGATGAGTTGGAGTTTGAATCCTCCGCATCATCTCCCTCATCAGAATCTTCGGAGGTATCGCTGTTGTCGTTACCTTGCTTATTACGGTTGCGACGTTGATTTCTTTCAGCACGACGGGCTTCGCGCTCCGCTTTTGCTGCTTCCCTGTTAGCGGCTTGCAGATCGGTAATCGCCTTTACTAAGTCAGGCTTTTTTAACTCTGCCGCATTTTCAATTCCGAGGTTTGTTGCGATCTTACGTAGCTCTGGGAGAAGTAACGCAGAAAGGTCACCAGAATCTCGCCGAGCATTTTTTGTATCTGCCATTTAGATTTCTTTTCCAGACTTTTAAAAAGTCTTAGTGAGTTTAGGGGTAAAGATTTTTTTGCTTTTAAGTATTTTTAAGATTGTGGGCTCAGTTACCGCCCGACGAGCCTGAAATCTACCAGTAGGACAGGTCAACCCCAAAATCGTAAAGACATCGTAAAAACGATGAGGCTAAGGGTGGATAGGTGTGGATAAGGGTTGGTTCAGCGCGGGATTTATACGTTTGAGAGCGTGGCGCCGCTGGTAGCAATCTCCATATCCAACGGCTGGAAATGCTCTCCCGCACTACGCACGATGTCATCATGCTCTGCGCTGGTGCCGGTATGTAGGACCAAAACCGATGGCCCCGCTCCAGAAATCATCGCTGCTACTCCTGCGCCTCTCAATTTATTTACTAGATCTACAGAGCGCGGCATACCCTCGCGGCGATACTGCTGATGCAAATGATCCTCGGTGGCAACAAACAACAACTCTGGTCGCACCGACAAAGCGTGAACTAAGAGAGCGCTACGACCTGCATTAATCGTGGCATCTTTATGGGGCACGGATTCGGGCAACATCTTGCGAGCTTTACCTGTTGAAAGTTGGGTATTGGGCATTAACACCAAAGCTCGGATACTTGGATCTACTGAAAATCTAGTCGCACAGCCGGTTGCAACGCTAGCCCGATCCTCCATCCAAGAAATAGTTGCGCCACCCAGTGCTGCGGCAGAAACATTATCGGGATGTCCCTCTAAATCTGTTGCTAACGCAATCAAATCATCATCATTCATCAAGGTGTTTCCAGAGAGAACCAAACCGCGAGCTAGTGATAATCCACCAACGATTGCTGCAGCTGATGAACCCAATCCTCGACCATGTGGAATGGAGTTCAATGCGCGCAATGCAATCCCGCGGGGCTTGCCACCCATAAACTCAAAACCAGCCATCATCGCTTTAATTACTAGATGTTTGGAATCCTTTTTGACTTCATCAGCACCTTCGCCGGTTACATCAACATCAAAAACTTCATCATCCAAAATCTGTGCAACATAAATATCTCGCAGCTCTAGCGCCAATCCGAGCGCATCAAAGCCCGGTCCTAAGTTTGCGGCACTTGCCGGCACACTTACCTGCATCGGGGTTGCTTTGTAGGTTAAACGATCTTTAAAGCCACGCGCCATCTTTAAGCCAATCCAATTACTTCAGCAGCTTTGCGAACATCTACCGGAATTACAGTTGGGCTAGCAGCGCCATCAAGTACCCATTGCACATCTTTCAAACCATTTCCGGTAACGGTTATGACAATCTTCTTATTCTTTGGCAATTTGCCCTGCGCTTTGTACTTAATTAATCCAGCTATACCGGCTGCGCTAGAAGGTTCAACAAATACACCCTCCTTGGCCGCAACCAATCGATATGCGCTCAAAATCTCCTCATCAGAGACCATGTCAATTACACCTTTGGATTCATCGCGGGCCGCAACGGCAAAATCCCATGAAGCTGGATTGCCGATACGAATGGCAGTCGCGATGGTTTCAGGGTTTTTAACTACCTCACCGCGCACAATTGGCGCAGCACCCTCTGCTTGAAAGCCCCACATCTGTGGCAGAGTTTTTGAAACACCATCTGCTTTGTACTCTTTATAACCTTTCCAATACGCGGTGATGTTGCCAGCATTTCCTACCGGCAGCGCGTGAATATCTGGCGCAAAGCCCAACGCATCAACAACTTCGAAGGATGCGGTTTTTTGTCCTTCAATACGGAATGGATTAACGGAGTTAACTAATGAAACTGGGTATTTTTCGGAAAGCTCGCGGGCGAGATCCAAACAGTCATCAAAGTTTCCATCGACCTGCAACAGCTTGGAACCATGTGCGATAGCTTGAGCCAACTTACCCATGGCAATTTTTCCTTGTGGCACCAAAACCACCGGCGTCATACCCGCTTTGGTTGCATAAGCAGCGGCGCTGGCAGAGGTATTTCCAGTTGAGGCGCAGATGACCGCTTTGGCACCATCTTCAGCAGCCTTCGAGATGGCCATTGTCATACCGCGATCTTTAAAAGATCCAGTTGGGTTTGCGCCTTCAAACTTTAACCAAACCTCATTGTCTAACATCTCTGAAATTACACAGGCATAGATCAGTGGTGTGCCACCCTCGCATAATGAAACAACTGGTGTCTTATTGCTGACTGGAAGTCTGTGGCGATACTCCTCAATGACACCGCGCCACTGATGTGCACCTTTTTTCTTAAATAAGCTCACTTGCCACTTCCTAGGATTCTTAAAACACTCTCTACACTCTTTACGACATCACTTTGAGATAACGCGGTAACAGTCTTCTTCAAAGCTATTTCTGGAGCCGAGTGAGTTGCCACAATTAACTCTGCGCTATCTCCTCTTCCCGTCTGACGCACAGTTTCAATAGAGACATTGCTTGAGGCAAATAGTTGGGCAACAGTTGCAAGCACGCCTGGCTTGTCCGCCACCTCAACTCTTATTAAATAACGTGAGTTAACATCATCAATCGGTGCGATTGCCAAATCTGCGTAATCAGTCTCACCATGACCCTCAACACCTCTAGTTTTATTGCGGGCTACCGCTATCAAATCACCAAGGACAGCGCTGGCGGTTGGTGCGCCTCCGGCTCCTCGGCCATAAAACATCAACTCTCCTGCAGACTCTGCCTCTACAAACACCGCGTTAAAGGCGTTTCGCACTGAAGCAAGTGGATGTTGGCGAGACACTAATGTTGGATGAACGCGCACAGAAACTCGATTGTCCACGGTCAACTCTGCAATCGCTAATAGTTTGATTACATGATTCATATCGCGGGCCACTGCAACATCCCGTGCGGTTAACTTTGAAATGCCCTCACAGTAAACATCTGAGGATGACACTCTGGTGTGAAAAGCCAATCCCGCCAATATCGCAGCCTTAGCGGCGGCATCATGTCCCTCTATATCCGCAGTGGGATCAGCTTCAGCAAAGCCAAGAGCTTGTGCCTCTTTCAAGACATCGGCAAAGGCTGAACCCTCTTCATCCATCTTGGTAAGAATGTAATTGGTGGTTCCATTAACAATTCCCATAACGCGATGAACATGGTCGCCGACGATTGACTCACGCATCGGGCGCAAAATTGGAATTGCACCACCGACCGCAGCCTCGTAATAAAGATCTACCCCATTTTTGTCAGCCGCATCAAATAACTCTCCACCATGTAGTGCAAGCAGCGCCTTATTGGCGGTAATAATTGATTTTCCATTTTTGATTGCGGTCAAAATTAATTCACGTGCCGGTTCAATTCCACCCATTACTTCAATGACAATTTGGATGTTGGGATCGGTAACCACGGAGTTTGCATCAGCGGTCAAGATCTCTTTTGGTACGTAATCTCTTTTAGTATTTAAATTCTTAACCGCTACCTTGCTAAGTTTTAAGGTAGCGCCGGATCGAGCTGCGAAATCACCAGAATCTTCCTGCAGCAATCGAGCAACATTTGAGCCAACAACGCCGCAACCCAACATGCCCACATTCAAAGTGGTAACTGCTGCGTTCATCATCAACTCCTTTTCCTTATGATCGACATTCTCTAGGCTTTTTACTCTGAGATCCTTCGGGGCTGCTCTTCCACCTCTAAGGCTAGAAGGTCAGCGTAGCTTTCCCTCCTAATGATGGTACGTGCCGTTTGATTCAGGACTGAAATCACCGGTGGCCTAGTCATGTGGTTGTAATTGTTAGCCATGCTGCGACCGTAAGCACCGGTAGCTGGGGTCGCCAGAAGATCACCCGGCGCAATATCTGATGGCAATTGCACATCATTAATAACAATATCCCCTGTTTCGCAATGTTTTCCGACCACTCGAGCCTGTCTTAGCGGTGCAGAGCTGGTGCGATTTACCAAATTGATGGAGTACTCCGCGTCATACAAAGCGGTCCGTAAATTGTCGCTCATGCCGCCATCTACCGATACATACCAACGCTTTGTTCCATTCTCCAAAACAACTTCCTTGGTAGTTCCTACTTCGTAAAGAGTAATCATGGTCGGACCAACAATGGCTCTGCCTGGTTCAATAGATATCTTGGGAACCGCCAAATTATTTTTGTGGCACTCTGCATTAACTGCCGCAGATAACTTCTCAAGAATTTCATTTGCATCACTGGGATTGTCGCCGTCAACATATGCGATGCCGTATCCGCCACCTAAATCTAGCTCTGGCAGCTCTACACCAAACTGTGATTTGTATTTTGACAACATCTCAATCAATCTGCCGGCTGAGGTCTCAAATCCATCGGCTACAAAAATCTGAGAGCCAATATGGGCATGGAAACCTTGCAAACTCAAGGACTCATGTTTTGAAGTTGCCAGCACCGCATCCCAAGCAGCACCTGATGCAATCGAAAATCCAAACTTCACATCTTCATGCGCGGTAGAGATTGCTTCATGGGTATGAGCATCAACTCCGGGGGTCAAGCGCAACAAAACCTTTTGTACAACACCTTTATTGTGTGCAATCTTTGCAACCCGTTCAATCTCTTGCAAAGAGTCGACAACGATGGTGCCGACTCGATAATCAATAGCATCGGCAATTTCAGCCTCAGATTTGTTATTGCCGTGTAGCTCCATGCGCCCGGCCGGAAAATTCGCCGCCTTGGCAACTGCTAACTCTCCCCCAGTACAAACATCTAATCCCAATCCGCTTTGCTCAACCCAATGGACAATCTCTTTGGAAATAAAGGCTTTTGCCGCGTAATAAGCGGTCCCAGCGTTGGCTCCAAAGTTATTGTCTAAAGCGCTCTTCCATTGCTTGGCTCGTGATTTGAAATCCGCTTCATCCAAAATAAAGGCTGGTGTTCCAAATTCGCGCGCTAAGGCGGGCAAAGAGCAATCACCTACAGAGATGACACCCGATTCTTCAGCTGTTGTTGAGGGCCAAATCTTTGGATTGAACTTTTTTGTCATGGCTACATCCGCTCCGGTGCGCTAACGCCCAGCATTGATAAACCATTGTTGATTACCTGTCTGGTTGCTTCGCAAAGAACAACTCTGGTGCGATGGATATCTGAAATTGGCTCTTCGCCCATAGGAAGAACTCGACAATCGTTGTAAAAACCGTGGTACAGAGTTGCCAACTCTTCAATGTAACGTGCGATGCGATGCGGTTGTCGCAGTTCAGCAGCGCTGGCGACAACGCGAGGATATTCGGCAAGACCACCAAGTAACTCTCGCTCACGTTCATGTAGCAATAACTCGGCTTTGAAGTCGGCGAGGTTTACCGTCAAACCTAGATCCTGTGCATTGCGAAGCACTGCACAAATTCGGGCGTGCGCATACTGCACGTAATAGACCGGATTGTCATTGGTGCGCTTTTTCAATAGATCAACATCAAGCACCATTGGTGTATCAACTGGATAACGAATCAATGTGTAACGAGCCGCATCAACTCCAACTTTTTCCACCAACTCTTCCAAGGTGATTATGGTTCCAGCCCGCTTGGAAAGTTTGATTTCTTGACCACCCTCCATAATCTTTACAAGTTGGCCAATTAATACATGAATATTGAAC
>JBEDAQ010000055.1:0-10552 GCA_041177685.1 Actinomycetota bacterium
GAGTTATCTACCCTTAGAGCCATGAATAGCAATCCGAGCAGCGCAGTTTCTTTAGAGAATCTTTTTGATTCAAAGCTGCAGGCTGCCCAGCAACCATCCTGGCCAGATTCGCAAGCATTAAGCCAAGCGGTTAACGAGTTAAAAGTATTGCCACCATTGGTATTTGCGGGTGAATGTGACAACTTAAAAGCCCGTATCGCAGAAGCTGCAGATGGAAAAGCTTTCTGGCTGCAGGGTGGAGATTGCGCTGAAACCTTTGCTGCTGCTACCGCTGATTCAATTAGAAACCGCATTAAGACTATTTTGCAGATGGCGGCGGTTTTGCAGTACGGAGCGAGTCTTCCGGTTATCAAAGTTGGTCGCATGGCTGGACAGTTTGCCAAGCCACGCAGCAATGATTATGAAAAGCGCGGAGAGGTAACTCTTCCTGCTTATCGCGGAGATGCTGTTAATGATCTCGAGTTCACGGCTGCGGCTAGAAATCCAGACCCCTCTCGATTAGTTAAGGTTTATCACACATCTTCAGCCACCTTAAATTTAGTTAGAGCATTTACCCAGGGTGGCTTTGCTGATCTGAGATTGGTCCATGAATGGAATAAGGGTTTTATCAAGGATTCAAAGATTGGCGCACGTTACGAGGCTATGGCAAATGAAATCGGCAGAGCACTAGATTTCATGCGCAGCGCAGGTGTAAATCCTGAAGAGTTTAAGACCGTTGACTTTTACGCTAGCCATGAAGCATTAATTCTGGAGTATGAAAAAGCTCTTACCAGAATCGATTCTCGTACTGGCGATCCTTATGATGTTTCAGCTCATTTTGTTTGGATTGGCGAGCGCACCAGACAGATCAATGGCGCGCATATGGATTTCGCAAAAAAGATTAAGAATCCAGTAGGTGTGAAAATCGGCCCTAAAACCACACCCGAGGATGCTCTATCACTAATAGATGAGTTGAATCCAAATAACGAACCGGGACGATTGACCTTTATAACCCGCATGGGAGCCGGCAACATCAGAACGGTATTGCCAGCAATCGTTAAAGCGGTAAGGGATTCTGGGGCCAAGATTCTCTGGGTCTGCGATCCAATGCATGGAAATACTTATGAGGCGCCAAGTGGCTACAAGACCCGCAAATTTGATGATGTTTTAGAAGAGGTAAAAGGATTTTTCGAGGTTCATCAAAATCTAGGCACGCATCCAGGTGGAATTCATATTGAATTGACTGGCGATGATGTAACAGAGTGCGTTGGCGGGGGAGAAGAAATCTCCCATGAAGATTTGGCAACTCGTTATGAGACAGCTTGCGACCCTCGTCTAAACCACACTCAATCCCTCGAGTTGGCGTTCTTGGTCGCCGAGATGCTGCGCGACCGTAATTAAGTCGTACATATGACGCTTGAGATTCTTAACTCCCAAGAGTTAAAAACACCAATTGGAAAGCTAACCGTAGTTACTGCGGCTAATATCTTGGTGGCTTGCGGATTTCTATCAGCTCAGAAACTGATGAGAGGTGCAATTGACATAGAGATTAAAGAAATCTCTAAACCAAGTGAGAGTGCGAAATTAATTAAAGATTATTTTGCAGGGGATTTAGCGGCCCTAAATGCCATAAAGGTAATGCAGCCGGGTGGCGAATTTTCACAATCAGCTTGGCGTGCGATGCGTAAGGTCCGAGGCGGATCGGTAATTTCATACGCTGAACTTGCAGAAAAGGCTGGTTCGCCCAAAGCTGTAAGAGCGGCGGGATCGGCCTGCGCCAAGAACCGGATAGCTATCGTCGTCCCATGTCATCGAATTGTAAAAACGGGTGGCGGTCTTGGAAATTACGCTTATGGTTTAAAAGCAAAGGAATGGTTATTAAGCCACGAAGGCGCGTTTTAACAAACTCTGCAATATTTCAGCAGCCTGCTGAATCTGCGATGAACTGACATCCATATGGGTGACTAGGCGGACATAATTTGGTCCCAACGCACTAATTAACAGGCCCTCTGCCTTGGCATTATTAGCAAACTCTGCCGCGGAGATGCGGGCTCCCGAAATATCTAATCCAACAATATTGGTATCAACAAAATCTGGATTAACAACAGTTACTTGCGCTTCCTGGCAAGCTTTTGCAAGAGTTTTCGCATTTTCATGATCTTTGGCCAGCAATGGAATGTGGTGGTCGAGAGCGTAGTGTCCTGCCGCCGCTAGAAGGCCAATCTGGCGCATACCCGCCCCATATCTCTTGCGCCAAACGCGAGCTTTTGAAACACGCTCTTTACTTGAAATCATTAGAGAGCCCACGGGTGCGCCTAGCCCTTTAGATAAACAAACACTTATGGTGTCGAAGAATTTTCCATACTCGTTAAAGGAGATACCGCTAGCAACATGAGCATTCCAGATTCGGGCTCCATCTAAATGTAGAGCAATTCCTTGGCCCTGTACTGCAGAGTGCAACTTGGCAATCTCGGAAATTGCTTGCACAGTACCGCCGCCAAAGTTGTGGGTATTCTCAACTGCAATTGCAGTTGTAGATACTAAATACGGTCCGGAGTTCGGTCTTGCGTAACTAAGGGCATTGGCATGGTCCAACAAGCCTCTCTCATCGCGCCAAGTTCTGGTTGTAATTCCACTAAATACTGCGGCTGCACCCAACTCGGCTCTTGCAATATGAGAGTTGGCCTCACATAAGAGCTCTTCTCCGGGAGCTACTAAGGTTCTAATTCCAAGTTGATTGGCAAGTGATCCAGTAGGGGTAAATACCGCTGCTTCTTTCCCAAACAAATCTGCAACCCGTTCCTCAAGAGAGTTAACTGTTGGATCATCACCATAAACATCATCACCAACTACAGCCTCTGAGATCGCTGCTCGCATTGCTGCTGAAGGTTTTGTTACCGTATCTGAGCGTAGATCGATTAACTCAATAGAGTTTGTCATAGATAAATAATCTCAGTTTGTTGCATTCTTTGGAACCCCTGCAGAAACTTTGGGCTGAACAATTGCTAGCATTGCAATCAACACTAAGGTACCGCCCAAAGCAAGGCGCAAAGTGAATGGTTCCATGCCGTACATAAAGGAGAACAAGGCGGCAAACACCACTTCCATAGTGAGGATTACCGCAACCTTTGTGGTCGAGATTCTGGCTTGGGACCAGGTTTGAATTACAAATGCAAAAGCGGTAGCAAAGACCGCAGTGAAAACAACTACAGACCAAACCTGTAAATCTGGCGGAGCTTTATAGCCATTTAGGGATGCCGGAATGGCTGACAAGATCGCGCACCCAACCAACTGAACAACCGTTAATGCATAAGCATCAAAGTTTTTGCTCCAGGCGCCCAGAAGAATTATGTGTAGAGCAAAACAGAGTGCGGAGGCGAGGACCAACAGCTCTCCAACACCAATACTCCAACCATCTACTGAAAGTATCGCAAGACCTGCCACAGCAAGAGCAATATAAAAACTCATTAAAAGAGTTAACTTTTCTTTGAGAAACATGAAAGCCAGCAGGGGAGTAAAGACAACATAGAGTCCAGTAATAAACCCCGTAATTGCTGGAGTGGTTCTCTCTAGGCCGAGGGTTTGCAAGATATAGCCAGCGCCTAACGCTGTCCCGATAACCAAACCTTTAATGACCAACTCCTTGTTGATGGCACGAAGTACTGAGGGCTTAATTAGCACCATCGCAAATGCTGCGACTAAAAATCGAGAGACCAAGAAGCTATATACATCCTGTTGATCCAAAATATCTTTCATCCAGACGAAAGAAATGCCCCACATTGCAGCAACCGCTAGTAATGCCCACGGCGCTAATTTCATCTGCATTACTTATCTCGCATCTTTCGAAGTGCTGCGACCTCGCTGCCGTGTTCTGGCTCCTCGCCCGGGGTCTCCAATATCAATGGTGCATTAGCAATAGCTGGATGAGCGATTAATTCAGCGAAGGGCTTTATGCCTAATTCTCCTTCGCCCAGATTTTGATGCCTATCCTTTAGTGAACCTAAAACATCCATGGAGTCGTTGGCATGAATGAGTTGAATCCGTTCTTTGCCTGCAACTTCAACCAAAAGGTCAATGGTTTTAGTCATACCACCTTTGGTTTTTATGTCATGGCCTGCTGCAAAAACATGGCAGGTGTCCAAACAAACACCAACTTTGGGATGCCACTCCAGAGCCTCAAAATATTTTGTTAGATCATCTAATTTCTTAACTAGAGATTGACCTTGACCAGCAGTTGGTTCGAGAAGTAGCCAGGGATCTTTGTCATCTAACTTCTCCAAGATTGGCATCATTCCTTCATGAATCTGTTTCCAAGCCTGTTTAACATGAGCTTCATCGACAGCTGATCCGGTATGGATGACTACACCTAGCGCACCGATATCGCGGCCTCGCTTTAATGAATACTGCGTTGAGGCCAGTGAGTTTTTGTAAGTCGCCTCGGTGGGAGAGCCTAGGTTTATGAGAAATGGAGCATGGACATAGGTTTCAATATCTAACTCTTGAGCCTTGGCAATAAAAGCTTGATCCGCTTCTGGGTTAGCTGCTGGCATCGCCCAAGTTCTGGGGCTGGATGCAAATACCTGTATCGCCTCAGCTTTGATGGTTTGGGCATATTGAATTGAGCGCTTAGCCATGCCCCCAGTAGTTGGAACATGCGCTCCAATTCTTGGTTTTCTTTCTGAGGAGTTTTTGCTTTTTGTTGCCACCCGGTCACCCTACAGTGATGGTCACTGTTGAGCCACGTTTAACCTTCGTGCCGACCTTTGGTGCGACATTGGTTACTACCTTAGTTTTCTTGTTCCCAACAGTTTTGACTATGACTTTCAGCTCTAGATCTTTCAAGGTTGCAACCGCTTTGGCCTGCGTTAGAGAGAAGATATTTGGGATAAAGACAAACTCTGAACCCTTTGATACCAAAAGTGTGATCTTGCTTCCTTTATCCAATTCACCAGCTTCGGGGGATTGGCTGATTACCGCCCCAATTGGCAAATCTTCACTGAAAATGTATCTGGTATCTACCTCGAAGCCAGCCTCAGTCAACTCATTTAAAGCTTGCTCTCCGCTTTTACCCTTGTAACTGCTTACCCCAATCTGCTCAATACCTTTTGAAACAAATATATTAACCTGACTATCGCGCTTAATCCGTTCACCAGCAGTTGGCGCAGAGCGCATTATGAAACCTTTAGGAAACTCAGTTGAAAACTCTTCAACAACTTCGCCCAGAATTAATTTGTTGTCCTTTAATAGATTTTCAGCAACTTCAATCTTTAAACCTTGTAGATTTGGAACCGCATATCGCTCTTTACCTCGAGAGACTGTTACAGCCACAGTTCCATTAGGAGCAACACGTCCACCTCCGGCCGGCTGTGAGGAGATGACTTTTCCCTCTGGAATATCCTCACTGAACTCTTCGCTGGCGATATCAAGATTTAATCCCAGATCCTCCAATTGGCTTTTAGCTTGATTTGTAGTCAAACCAGCTAATGAGGGCACAACGACCTTGGAGCCTGGACCTACAACTAAGTACCAGGCTAAAACACCAAGGGTTATGGCCAGCCCTGCTGCTATGCGCCGATTCCTCTTAACCCGTGGAGAGGTTGTGATCTTCTTTGTGGGCGTGGTTTTCTCTTTTTTCGCCACGGTCTCCTCTTTCTGGGTTGTTTTCTTATTTCGGTTCTTACTCTCTTTGGTGTTTGAGTTTATTGGCAGTGGGGGAAGATCTAACTCCAAACTTAACTGTCTGCGTTTTGGATCAAGCTTTTCAGAGAGCGCTCGAAGTAACTCATGCAACTCACCAGCATCTTTAGGTCTTTTATCTGGATCAATATTGGTGGCTTTTAGAACCAACTCATCCACCTCTGGTGAGATATTTGGGTCTAGAGTCGACGGTGCTGGTACACGATCGTTAACATGGCGTATTGCTATCTGCACTGGATCTTCGCCCTGATAAGGCTTCTGTCCGGTAAGTAGTTCAAATAAAACAATGCCCAGCGAATAGACATCACTTCTGGCGTCAGAGACACCTCTTTGCACCTGTTCGGGGGAGAGATAGGAAACGCTTCCCAAAATAACACTCGACTCGGCGGTCATGGTGCTGCCCAGTAACGCTCCTCTTGCTAAACCAAAATCGGCAATCTTTATGCGACCTTCTTTAGAGACCAAGATGTTCTCCGGCTTAATATCACGGTGAACGATTCCCAATCTGTGTGCCGCGGCAAGTGCACTAGCAACTGGGGTTATTAATTGAAGAGCTCTTTCGACGGGCAGTGCACCTTGCTCATGAAGATAATCTCTTAAAGTTGCGCCCTCGATTAGCTCCATAACAATGAAGACACATGGTGTCCCACCCTGATTCCAACCTTGGTCCAAAACTGCAACTATGTTTGGATGAGATAAAGATGCTGCGGCTTTGGCTTCGCGAATAAAGCGAGAGACAAATTGTTCATCCTGCGCTAAATGAGGATGCATGACTTTCACCGCAACCTGGCGGTCAAGACGCAAATCTAAAGCGGCATAAATAGTGGCCATGCCACCTGAGGCAACAATTCGGGTGAGTTGATAGCGACCATCAATGACCTCGCCCGATAAATCTGACACGGCTGGAATTTTAGATGAAACTCATCCCATCGATGCGAATAGTCGCGCAATCGCGGGTGTTTTCCTGCTTAAAGTGTTCTGATTCCCGCATTTGCCAGATAATCATATGGTTTTTAATGTAATCACCATCACGGCGCAGAACTCGATTTAAACCAACCTCAGATTCAACATCAATCCAAATTAGCTGATCTAAATACTTGCGCACTGCACGTTGTCCAGAGCCAACCCCTTCGAGAATCAATAAATCTGGTGCCGGAAATCGTTGTAGCTCGCCGAACTCCATTTTTAGCCAATCAAAATTACGGTACTCAAATGACTTGCCCTCACTTACTGGTTTGGCAATTCCATACTCCAAACCTCTAGTTAGCGAGGCGCTCAAAGCGTTATCCCAACCTTCGTACAAGTTGTCCATATGAACCACCTCGACCTTAAGTTGTGAGTAGTTCATCTGTAACTTCTTGGCCAAGGTGGTCTTTCCCGCACCTGCTGGTCCATCAATTGCAATTATGCGAGCGAATTGATTTCGTCTCTCGCTTGTATCAATACATGTAATTACCTCAGATAGGGACAAGGCTGAACTCGTGGTCATAGTTGATAGTTCCGCTGCAATTTCCGCCAGCTAAACCAACCAAAGATGGCAAGAACGGTAAGGGCAACATAAAGAACTGCTGTGAACCAGTACTCTTGATTTGAATAGTGATAAGACGCAAATAAATTGATAACTATCCACAAACTCCAAGCTTCATGTCGCTGGAGCACCATAACAATCTGCGCGACTGTGCTAGAAACCAAAAGGAATGAATCCGGTTTAGAAGCTGCTGCTCCGATATCGGAGAGAATTGGAGCGCTAATTAACCACATACCTATCAAAGATAAAGCCCAGAGCCCACGCTCCTTATTGCTCATGTATCGGGGTTGGGCACCGGTGGATTTCCAACCAAACCATCCCCAAACTGCAGCTGCAATGAAAACAATTTGCAGCAAAGCGCTGGCGAAAAGATCAACCTGGTAAAAGAAGATGCCGTATAAGACGCTACTAATTACCCACCATGGCCAGGCAACTCTTTTCCCTAAAGCTCCAAGAGTGACGGCAATAAAAGATGCTATAACAGAGGCAAACTCCAAGTAGGTAACCCCGTAGCCCCAAGCAGTGAAAAAAACAGACATGAATTTCTCCCTTCCAATTCGCATTACCGAACTGGTCTAACGGTCGACCCTAAGGTCCTCTCAGCCAACTTTTGGCTCCCGATTGGAATAGAGATTAACATAAGACGTGCTCCAATTCAGTTACTTCGCCATGCTGGCCTTTACGGTAGTTGGATCTTTTTGGCTTGAGTTCATATTCAAAGTTGGGGTATTGAGAAGGTTAAAAAGGGCCTTGTTAAGCATTATTCCTACCTCAATAGTTTTTCTGATCTGGGATTATTACGCAGTTCACTCTGGACATTGGGTTTTTGATAAACAGCAAGTGGTTGGAATTTATGGACCATCTGGTATCCCGCTAGAGGAGTTCTTATTTTTCATAGTAGTTCCGCTCGCCGCTTTGATGACAATTGAAGCGGTTCGCGCGGTTAAGAAAAACTGGTCTTTTGGAGATGAAGAATGACCTACACCCAATTGGCCCTGCTTGCGGTTCCGTTAGTTGTTTTATTTGACCTTTACATTACGCGCTCTAGAATTTTGAAACGCAAGAGTTTTTGGAACGCGTACGCCATTTTGGTATTTTTCCAATTAATCACAAATTGGTGGCTAACCTCACGAGGAATTCTTACCTATAGCCCCGATGCGATAACTGGATTAAGAATTGCTGCGGCTCCCGCAGAAGATTTACTTTTTGGCTTCACAATGATTGTGATGACGATTTCATTATGGATGTATTGGGGCAGAAAAGGCGTGCAGCGAGATTAATAACTAGCGGGCCTGAATCGCTTTGAACCAAGCTGGAAGCGCCACTTTTGCGCGACGTAAGGTTGAGGTCTTGGCGCGGATATTAAAAATGTCGTAATCAATTTTTTCAACTTCATCGACGATTCCACAATAAAGCTCACTGGCGGCTTCTATGCAGGGGCGAGCCTCAGGGTGTAACAGGGCAATCCCGGCATCGGCTTTTGCTTGTAGCTCGCGAACCCGCTTAATTTGAAACTTCAAAGCCTCGATAATTTGGGGAGTAAGTTTGCGCTGTTCCAGCATTGATCTGGATACCCCAAAGCTTTGCAGTTCTTGTAAAGGCAGGTAAATGCGTCCGCGTTCTAGATCCTCTCCAACATCCCTAATGAAGTTGGCAAGTTGAAATGCAACCCCAAGATGTTCGGCTAGCGGAAGGGCTTCAGATTTCTTTCCTTCCAAAGTTCCTAAAACATGAACCATTTGTAGGCCGATTACTGCGGCTGATCCATAAACATATTCCATGAGATCATCAAAGCTTTGATATTCAGTAACTGTTAAATCCATCGCCATTGAGTGTAAGAAGGCTTCAAAGTAAGAAATAGGAATTTGAAATTTCTGCACCGTATCTACCAAAGCGGCTCCGACATGATCAGAGCTTCTCCCATTGGAGATGTCCTGCAACATCTGATCACTCCAGCGCCGGAGATAATCTGCCTTTTCCTGATTTGAAAGAGTTGATGACAGGTCATCGACAATCTCATCTGCATAACGGGCAAAACCATACAAAGCATGAACGTGAGGACGTTTCGCTTTTGGTAGAAGTAAGGTCGCTAAATAATAGGTCTTGCCGTGAAGCGAGTTAAGTCTCTTGCACTCTGCATAAGAGGCGCGAAGTGCCGGTTGTGTTATTCCGGCTGCGGTTAACTCATCCATAGTTGGAGTAAAGGTTACTTGACCGGCCCAACAATTCTTTCAGCAGCTAATCTTCCAGAAATTAGAACCATGGGAACACCTACGCCAGGCTGCGTTCCACTTCCGGTAAATACAACATTGTCAAAGCCCTTGGCTAAGTTCTTTGGTCTAAATGGCCCGGTCTGGAAAAAGGTGTGTGCGCTAGCAAATGGTGCGCCACGCTCTAACCCCATTGCTTCCCACTCCAATGGAGTTGTGATGTGCTCCACCTCAATGGAATCCGAAAATCCTTCATATCCGCGCTGTTCCATAGTTTTCAACATTTGATCGCGGTACTGAAGTTTGGTTTTCTTCCAATCGATATCTGCATCAAGGTTTGGGGTAGGGAAGAGGATGTAATAACTATGTTTTCCTTTAGGTGCAAGAGAAGGATCATCCTTTGAAGGTACTGTAACCAGCAAGCTTGGGTCACTCATTAAAGTCTTCTTCTTAATTAGTTCATCAAATACGCCATCCCATGACTCGCCAAAGTGAATGTTGTGATGTGCCAAATGGTCATAGCTACGTGAGGAACCTGCCAAAATCGTCACGCAAGATGGAGAGTAATTTAGCCGTTTGATAGATAGCGGGATCTTTTCTAATAGATCTCTCCATGCAACTGGTAAATCAGGATTTAGTACCAGCGCATCACATTCAATACGTTCACCTTTGGAGGTAATAACAGCGGTGGCGCGAGAACCATTCTTTTCAATCTTTTCTACGGTTGTGTTGTACTTAAACACCACCCCATGTTTTGCAGCTGCTCCTGCTAGAGCGCGCGGAAGCGCATGCATTCCACCTTTTGGAAAGAAAACGCCATTTACCGAATCCATGTATGCGATAACGGCATAAATTGCCAGAGCTTGCTGCGGGGAGACTCCGGCGTACATAGCTTGGAATGAGTAAACCTTCTGGGTTCTGGGATCCTTTAAGAATTGCGAAACCTTTGGCGCTAATCTTCTAAAACCGCCAAGTGCTATCAAGCGAGCCAAATTCGGTGTGAGCAAATTTAATGGTGTATCGATATTTCTATCGATGAAATCATTCATTTCATAGCGGTAAAGCTTGGTTACAAAATCTACATAACGTCGATAACCGGCTGCTTCATTACTTCCGATAACCTTTTCAATCTCCGCCT
>JBEDAQ010000056.1:0-4479 GCA_041177685.1 Actinomycetota bacterium
CTTTGTGGGATTTCCTGGGATATCAAAAACCTGCAACGCATCTTGATTCATAATCTGCAGATCGCCGTCGGCAACGCCATGCTCCTTTGCTGTGATGGGGAGTTGCTTTGCCAATCTTTCATCAATTTCAATCGCAGTGACCTTATTGGTAGCTTGCAGTAGCGCCAAGGTTAAAGAGCCGAGACCAGGGCCAATTTCTACAACATGATCACCCTGACTTATTACCGCTAGGCGCACAATTTTCTGACAGGTATTGGCATCGATAACAAAGTTTTGTCCCAGCGATTTTGCGGGATGCACAGCCAACTGCTCAGCAAGTGAGCGAATCTCAGCTGCACCTAAAAGAGAAACACTCATGATTTAAATGATCCGAAGATACGTTCCGCATTAGCGCTAATTGCATTAGCTAACTCTGTTAATGATTCATTGCGCTCTGCTGCGATAAAACGCAAAATGTTGGGTATTTGGGCCGGGGTATTTAGCGCACCACGATGGGGTGTTGGAGCTAGAAATGGCGAGTCTGTCTCTACTAGTAATTGATTAAATGGCACCAGCTTTACCGCTTCCCGTAATTGCGGTGCATTTTTAAAGGTAACTGTGCCAGCGAAGGAGAGTATGTAACCCTTATCGATGCACTCCCGAGCCATTTGCGCATCACCCGAAAAGCAGTGAAACACAGTCTGATTTGGCGCACCGACCTCATCCAAAGTATCTAGAACAGCGCGATGAGCATCACGATCATGAATCACTAGAGCTTTGTTATGTCGCTTGGCCATTTCGATATGTCTTTTGAATGAGTAACGCTGCTTGTCCTGTAGCTCGGGCTCGGTGCGAAAGAAATCTAATCCCGTCTCACCAATTGCTCTAACTCTGGGATGCGAAGCGAGCCGATCAATAACCGCCAAATCTTTTTCTAGATCTTCTACAACCGGAGCTTCATTGGGATGTAGAGCAACAGCGGCCAAAACCTGGTCACTCCAAATCTCGGCTAATCGCACACACCACTCAGATTGTTCTGCTGAGTAACCAACCTGAACAATTCGGTCGACTCCAACCGATGCCGCCTCGATTAAAACTCTTTTTATCTCAGGATGATCTGGTTCAGTATTGGTGACAATCTCTAAATGCGCATGTGAGTCAACACAATTTACGGGAAGAGGTTCGGGAAGTGGTGCGGGCTGTCTATCTAAATCTCGATTGTGACGATCAGCCATTTAAATTGATTAGCTCTCTAAATCTGCCAGACGAGGAAAGAGGATCTCGCCCTTGGTGATCTTGGAACCTGCTGGAAGTTGTCCCCACTTGGAAAGCTCGGAGATCTTTTGCATACCAACTTCCCCCAAGCTCTCTTTAGCACCAAGTGATTCCCAAAGCTTTTGAGTTGCAATTGGCATTATCGGATGCAGTAAAACCGCCAAAGCGCGCAGCGCCTCTGCTGTGTTGTAAAGAATTTCATCTAGCTCAGCTTTGCGTTTCTCATCTTTAGCTACTGCCCATGGCTCTTTAGCGGTGACATAACCATTAACCTGTTTGCAAAACTCCATAATCTGATTGATGCCGCCTTGGAAATCCAAAGCACAGATCGCCTCATCAGCCGCTTTTACAGTCTTTTCTAAAGCACCTGCAAGTTCATGATCTTTAGCAACCGCAGGCAGGGTTCCAGAACAATACTTTTCCACCATCGCAGCTAAGCGGGAGGCAAGGTTTCCAAAGTCATTGGCTAACTCTGAGGTGTATCGCGCCGCCATATCTTCCCAAGAGAATGAGCCATCACTGCCAAATGGAATAGCGCGCATAAAGTAGTAACGAAATGCATCTACCCCAAAATGTTTGGTGATATCAGATGGTGCAATTCCAGTTAATTTACTCTTGCTCATTTTTTCGCCACCGACCAACAACCAACCGTGCGCAAAAACCTTCTTTGGCACTGGCAACTCGGCGGCCATCAACATCGCAGGCCAAATCACAGCATGAAAGCGCAATATATCTTTTCCAACTAGATGAACATCGGCTGGCCAAGTTTTGGCGAAAAACTTACCGCCCTCTGAATCTGCCGGATCAGTTAATCCAACTGCGGTGGCGTAATTGAGTAACGCATCAAACCAAACATAAACCACCTGCTTGGTATCCCAAGGAACTGGAATGCCCCAATTAAATGTAGATCGCGAGATGGAAAGATCGGATACTCCACCTTCAAGAAATGAAACTACTTCATTTCTAGCGCTGGCTGGTTCGCATGCCTCTGGATGGTTTTTGTAATGCTCGAGCAATGGCTGAACAAATGCAGAGAGTTTAAAAAACCAGTTAGTTTCGCTGAGCATCTCTACAGGTTTGGAGTGAATCTTGCACTTTCCATCATCAAGATCTCCGGGAAGTTTGAACTCTTCGCAACCTACGCAGTAAGGACCTTCATACTTACCTTCGTAGATAAAACCTTTTTCCATCAGGCCCTGCAAAAACTTCTGCACCCGCTCCATGTGACGAGGTTCGGTAGTACGAATAAAGTCATCGTTGGCTATCTCTAGATGTTGCCAAACTGGTTTCCAAGCCTCTTCAACTAATCTGTCACACCATTGCTGTGGCGGTGTGTTGTTGGCCTCTGCGGTGCGCATGACCTTTTGACCATGTTCGTCAGTACCGGTTAGAAACCAAACCGACTCACCTTTTTGGCGGTGCCAGCGGGTTAATAAATCTCCAGCTACTGTCGTATAGGCATGACCAATATGGGGCGCATCATTTACATAGTAAATAGGCGTGGTCAGGTAGAAGGATTTGCCGGACATGGCGCGCAGTCTATCTATTTATCTAGCACCATGATGTCAAAGACTTTGCGCTTGGGTAGGTGTAGCTCTTTGGCCACTATAGAAATCGCTTCCTTTCGGGTAATTCCAGAGGCTTCATAATGTTTAACTAAATCAGCAATCTCAGAATCAGATTTCTCTGCGGTACCTGGGACATATCCCGCAACAACAATAGTGAACTCGCCCAACATCTCTTTGCTAAGGCTCCATTCGTGAAGTTCCTGCGCCGTTCCTCTGACCGTTTCCTCATAAGTCTTAGTTATTTCTCTGCATATTGCCATCTGTCGATTAGCACCAAACTCTTCTTTGATTGCCGCAATAGTTTCAGTAATGCGATGTGGTGCTTCAAACAAAACCAAGGTGCGAGTTTCATTGGCTCTTTGTGCAAACCATTCCTGCCTTGCACCACTGGTGCGAGGAGGAAATCCGTCAAAGGCAAAACTATCGGTCGGCAACCCCGACAATGCCAAGGCCGCGAGTACCGCACTTGGTCCTGGGATTACCGTTAACTTGAAGTTGTTCTCAATCGCCATTCGGGCGGCCCGGAATCCTGGATCACTGACAGATGGCATACCCGCATCAGTTACTAACAAAACTTTTTTACCATGGTGAAGAGCAGTTGAAATCTCTTCTAACCGCTCACTTTCATTTCCCTCGAAAAAAGAGATTATGTGAGCCGAGCAATTCAGATCTAAATCCTTACAAAGTCGCAAAAAGCGACGGGAGTCTTCAGCTGCAACTAAATCCGCTGTTGTAATTGCAAGTTTTAGACGCTCAGAGGCATCTCCGATATTTCCTAGCGGCACCGCAGCCAAAACCAACTCGCTCACACCACCATTATGGAGGTGTTTTTGGTGATGAGTATCCTTGTGCCTGATGAAGCGGCCCCATTTCCTCGCGCTACTTTCAATTTTGCTATTTAGCGCGTTAACCAGATTTATCAATCTGGGTCGGCCCTCTGAATTGGTTTTTGATGAGGTTTATTACGTTGATGGGGCGAAGGATTATCTAGCCCACGGAGTTGAACTAGATAAAGGCTCTGCCGAGTTCATAGTGCATCCACCGGTCGGAAAATGGTTAATCGCACTTGGGATCAAAGTATTTGGCGACAACCCCTTTGGTTGGCGATTCACAGCAGCGCTAATCGGAACCGTATCAATACTGCTGGTTTATTTAATTGCGAAGCAGCTATTCAAATCTGAGTTTATTAGCTTGGTAGCAGCGGCTTTGATGGCGCTAGATGGACTACATCTAGTTATGTCACGGACCGCTTTATTAGATATTTTCCTATCATTTTTTATTCTGCTCGCCTTCTACCTCTTAGTCAAAGAGAAACTATGGTGGGCTGGAGTTGTATTTGGGCTAGCGCTTGGAACCAAATGGAGTGCGATTTATGTTCTGGCAGCTGTCGGCATTTATCTTCTGGTTGCGCAGCGCCGCTATCTTTTAACTCCAATTCAATTTGGCTTGCTGCCTTTGGCGGTCTACATATCTAGTTGGTTTGGCTGGTTCTTAAGCTCTGATGGATGGAGTCGTAACTCCAAAAGCAATCCTCTTGTCTCGTTATTTAATTACCACAGAGAGATATTGAACTTTCATACCGGCTTAACAACTGATCACTCCTATCAAGCCAGTGCATGGAACTGGTTGATTCTGGGAAGACCTACCTCTTTTTTCT
>JBEDAQ010000057.1:0-17449 GCA_041177685.1 Actinomycetota bacterium
TCTCGTTTTATATCCATATTCCTTACTGCATTAAGCGCTGTGGTTACTGTGATTTCAATACTTACACCCCAGCCGAATTAAAAGGTCCAGATCTTTTATCGGTTTCCAGCAATTACATAGCTGCAGCAATTGCAGAGATCGGCATGGCCCACAAAGCGGTGGGGGAGGCTGAGGTACCAAGCATCTTTTTCGGGGGTGGCACACCTTCTTTAATGCCAGCTCAGGAATTAGCTGCGGTTATTGGTGAGATTCGCAGCAAATTTTCACTACTGCCTGACGCTGAGATAACTATTGAGGTAAATCCAGATTCGGTAACTCCAGAGTTTTTGCATGAGATGCGTGCCGCCGGTGCCAACCGCATCTCTATGGGAATGCAATCTGCAGTGCCACATGTTTTGCAGGTTCTTGATCGCACCCACAATCCAGAAAATGTTGCAACCGCTGTAGCAAATGCCAGGGCTGCAGGCTTTAAACATGTCAGTGTTGATTTAATCTACGGTGCTCCAAAAGAGAGTTTTTCTGATTGGCAAAGCTCGGTGCAAGCCGCGCTTTCTCTTCCTATCGATCACATAAGCGCTTATGCCTTAATTGTCGAAAAGGGAACTAAGTTAGCGGCCCAGATTTCTAGGGGAGAGTTGGAGTTGCCGCCCGAGGATGAGACTGCTGAAAAGTACCGTTATGCCGATAATCAATTTATAGCAGCGGGTTTTGATTGGTATGAACTTAGCAATTGGAGCAGGTCTGGCGGAAGCTGTAAACACAACATTGCGTACTGGGATGGCTCCTATTGGTGGGGAGTTGGACCAGGCGCTCATTCCTATTTGGATAGTAAGAGATGGTGGAATGTAAAACATCCAAATACTTATATACAAAAGGTTTCTGAGGGTGTGTTGCCAGTACTAAATGAAGAGGTATTAACTGAGGAGAATCTTGCAGATGAGTACATCATGTTGCAGATCAGAAGACGAGAGGGAATACCGCTGGATAGATTGAATCAGAAACAAATTGAGAACTGCACAGAGTATTTAGCGACCGGGCACTTAGATGAGCTAAGTTGGCGTGAAGGAAAGTTAGCATTAAGCCAGTCGGGCCGCTTAATTGCGGATCGAATCGTGCGTTCCCTGGTGATGTAGTAAATTTGCGCCCATGTCCACACTTCACACTGTTATTACGCTGTTTTTAGCGGTGGCTTTTCTTTTTGCTGGATTATCTAAGGCCAGCGGCAGCAACGCCGGTTTGTCAGGCACAAGAGATGTCGGCTTTCCAGATGGATTAGCGAGATTAGTAGGAATCTTTGAGATCCTTGCTTCTTGCTCGCTTTTCATCGGCTTTGCTTTGAAGAATACAGATTTAAAGTTGTATGGATTTGTAATTGTCTGGTTCATAATGGCAGGAGCAATCTTCTTTCACTTCAAAGCAAACAAGGCCCGTACCGCATTTCCAGCTATGTTGTTAATTATTCTCTCCACTATTGGCATCGCAACCATCTAGAGCTTTATAAAAATGGAAACTCGTCAGCTAGAAATTCTACGCGCAATTGTTGAAGAGTATGTTGCAACTGAAGAGCCGGTTGGCTCTAAAGCGATCTCGCAGCGTCATGGATTAGGAATTTCTCCAGCCACTATCCGCAATGAGATGTCGGTTCTAGAGGATGCCGGTCTCATCACTCAGCCTCACACCAGTGCCGGCCGAATCCCGACCGATAAGGGATATCGCCTATTCGTGGACAAGATTGCAACTGTAAAACCGTTATCAAAAGCGGAGCGACGAGCGATTGAAACCTTTTTAGAAGGGGCCAATGATCTAGATGACATTGTCATGCGCACCGTTCGCTTATTAGCTCAGGTTACAAAGCAGGTTGCTGTAGTGCAGTACCCCTCTTTAACTAGATCGCGAGTTAAACACATTGAACTTGTGCAGCTCACCCCTTCTAGGTTGATGATGGTTTTAATTTCCAATACTGGAAGAGTCGAGCAGCGGGTTCTGGAGCTGCCTTATGACTTGAGCGAAGCTTTATTAACTGATCTACGTACCCGGTTAAATCAAGCGGTTACTGGAAAGCAAATGTCAGATGTTGCACCCCAATTAGAGGGAATACTCTCTGCTTTTGGTAGAAATGAGAGAACCTCAACTGCGCTAATAATCTCCAATTTGATTGAAATGGCTATCGAAAGGCCTGAGGAGAAAGTGGTTTTGGCCGGAACTGCTAACTTGGCGCGGGCTACCGGAGAAGCATCGGCGGAGATTCATGGAATTCTCGAAGCGCTTGAGGAGCAGGTAGTTTTACTGCGTTTGCTCAGTGATGCCGGCGACACTATGAGGGTGCGAATTGGTGAAGAACAAAATGAGTCAGTTTTGAAGAAAACCAGCTTGGTAAGTATGGGATATGGATTTGATGGCTCATCTCTCAATAAATCTTCTCTGGGTGGATTGGGAATTATTGGTCCAACTCGAATGGATTACTCATCCTCTATGTCTGCGGTAAATGCGGTTGCTAGATATGTTGGTCGATTCCTAACGGATAATCAATCATGAGCGATCACTATCAAACCCTCGGAGTAGATCGCAGCGCTTCAGCCGATGAGATAAAGAAGGTGTATCGAAAGCTGGCGCGGGAGATGCATCCCGATGTTAACCCTGATCCCAAAGCACAGGAGCGTTTTAAAGAAATCACCGCTGCTTATGAAGTTTTAAGTGATCCCCAAAAACGAAGTGCTTATGATCGCGGTGGAGATAACTTCGGAGGTTTCGGCGGCGGCTTTGGTGGATTCAGCGACATTATGGATGCTTTTTTCGGCGGCGGCGGTTCACCTCGTGGTCCACGGCCCAGAATGCGTCAAGGTCAAGATGCCTTAATTCGAACCACAATTGATTTACATGAAGCCTGCTTTGGAATTGAGAGAGAGATTGGCGTCGAAACCGCTGTTATCTGCACGAAGTGTGGCGGAGATGGCTGTGCTCCTGGCACCTCGCCAAAAACCTGTGATATCTGTCGAGGTCGTGGCGAGATTCAACAAGTGACCAGATCATTTATCGGACAGGTAATGACCTCGAGGCCTTGTGGAAGTTGTCAGGGATTTGGAACGGTGATTCCATCAGTGTGTAGTGAATGTTCTGGTGATGGCCGAGTGAGAGCCAGACGCACTATCGATGTAAAGATTCCTGCCGGAGTTGAAACTGGAAATCGCATGCAACTTTCTGGACAAGGTGAGGTTGGACCAGGTGGTGGACCAGCCGGTGATTTATATGTTGAGATAATTGTGGAAGAGCATGAGTTCTTGGTGCGAGAGGGCGATGATTTACATCTATCTGTCTCAACTCCAATGACAGCTGCAGCTTTGGGAACAAAGATGAATGTTGAAAGCTTGGATGGAGAGATTGAAATTGAAATTAAAGCTGGAACACAAAGCGGACATGTAATTCCAATAAAAGGAAAAGGCATGACCAAACTCCGCGGCGGCGGTAGAGGTGATTTGTTTGCCCATATAAATGTGGAGATTCCCACCAAACTCTCCAAGCGACAAGAAGAATTGTTGCGCCAATTCGCAGATGAACGTGGCGATAACTCAAAATCCACTCAGGTCAAGAAGAGCTCTGATGGTGGAATTTTCGGCAAATTTAGAGATGCGTTTAAAGGCTAATGCTGCCACTTTTTCTGGTTGAAAATCTTCCTAACTCTGGATCAATAGAGATAACTGGTGAAGAAGCCAAACATGCAATCTCGGCTTTACGTATCAAAAATGGAGAGTTAATTTCAGTTACCGACGGTAGGGGCGGAAGAGCTGATGCGCTTGTCACAGGTGTCAACCGAAAAACTCTCGTAATTGAAATAAGGAATTATCGATTAGATGCAAGCTCTTCAGTAAAGCTAGTGGTTGTGCAGGCGCTGACTAAGGGGGATAGGGCCAGAGAAACCATAGAGCTACTTACGGAGGCGGGGGTAAATCAAATTATCCCGTGGAGTGCGCAGCGCTGTGTTGGTCAATGGAAAGCTGATGCTTTAGAAAAATGGCGGAATTGGTCCAAAGAGGCGACAAAGCAATCAAGAAGAAGTTGGATTCCCGAAATTTTAAACATTCATAGCACTAATGACGTTGTTGCAGAATTTAGTAATTTTGATATTTCGCTAATCTTTCATGAGTCTGGTGAGAAAAGACTTTCCCAAGTTTTACAGGACAAATCACCATCTTCTCTCCTAATGATCATCGGCCCTGAAGGTGGTATCTCGGAAACCGAGTTAAGTGCCTTCAAAACCTCTGGAGCAATAGAGGTCACTATGGGTCAGCCTGTGTTTCGTTCTGCGCATGCCGGCGCTGCAGCTTTGGCTGCGGTTCAAACCGGGTTAAGAATCTGGTAGAGATGTCCTATGGATTGTCTTTTTTGCGCAATAACTAGAGGGGATATCCCAGCTGCAAAGCTTTTGGAAAGTGAAAGGGCTTTAGCTTTCAATGATATTAATCCGCAAGCTCCGGTTCATATTTTGATAATTCCAAAATCTCATTACGAAAATGTCGCGGAGTTATCTAGCAATGAACCCGAGACTGTTTCAGAACTTTTCAAACTGGCACATCAGCTTTCCTTGGATAACTCTTTAGAGGGTTACCGCACCGTTTTCAATACAGGCGCAGCTGCAGGGCAGAGCGTTTTTCACGCTCATTTACACCTTTTAGGCGGACGAGCGCTGCAATGGCCACCTGGCTAGACTTGGGCTAATGGATCGCATAGTTCTTACTCTGCCCGGCGATATTTCTAGTGTTGCGCTAACTGGGCCAAACGATTCATACATTCGCGCTTTGGAAAACGCCTTTCCCGACATAGCCATCACAGTTCGAGGCAATGAGGTAATTGTTCGGGGTAGCGCTGAAGGCACAGAGCGGGTCAAGAAATTGATGCAAAACTTCTTAACCGTTGTGCGCTCCGGTCAGTCTTTAAGTGATGATGCGGTGCGGCGCTCGATAGCAATGGTGCAAGGAGGCAATGAATCTCCAGCTGAGGTTTTAACTTTGAATATTTTGAGCAATCGTGGAAAAACGATTAGACCAAAGACCGCTAATCAAAAACGCTACGTGGATGCCATTGATAAGCACACCGTTACATTTGGAATTGGTCCTGCTGGTACCGGCAAAACCTATTTGGCGATGGCAAAAGCGGTGCAAGCGCTGCAATCAAAGCAGATAAATAGAATTATCTTGACTAGACCTGCCGTTGAAGCGGGAGAGCGCTTAGGGTTTTTGCCGGGAACTTTGCATGAAAAGATTGACCCGTATCTGCGTCCGCTATTTGATGCTTTGCATGACATGTTGGACCCAGAAGCGATTCCACGGTTGATGTCTTCAGGGACAATCGAGGTAGCGCCATTGGCCTACATGCGCGGTCGCACATTGAATGACTCCTTTATCATTTTAGATGAGGCGCAAAATACCTCCCCCGAACAGATGAAAATGTTTTTGACCCGCTTGGGCTTTGGCTCCAGAATGGTTGTGACTGGAGATATAACTCAGATAGATCTTCCTACACATCAGGAATCTGGTTTAAGTATCGTCAGAGATATCTTGGAAGGAATATCTGATATCTCCTTTATGGATTTAACCTCCGAGGATGTTGTTCGCCACAGATTGGTCAGTGAAATTGTTGATGCTTATGGCAAATTTGATTCACTGTCCGAAGGCAGCCACACTGGTCGCCGGATAAACAAGCCTCGTTCTCTAAGGAGTGATCGCTGATTCGTTCCGCAATGCTTTTAGGCGTGCGAAATAGAGTGCGAAATGAATATAGAACTTACCAACCTCACCGCGATTGACTGTTCTGAGTCAAAGCTGGAATCTGTCGCAGAGTTTGCGATGCAATCACTTGGGCTGCACAGTGAATGCGAACTAAGCATTTCGCTAGTAGATGAGGTAGAGATGAGCGCTTTACATGTGCGCTGGATGGATGAGCCAGGCGCTACCGATGTCCTATCTTTTCCTATGGATGAGCTTCGGCCCAATTCAGCGGCATCAGGTCCGGGAATGCTCGGTGACATCATTCTTTGTCCCGAGTTTGCAGCAAGACAGGCGACTCAGGTGGGGCATAGCCTTCAGGAAGAGCTGGAACTTCTGACGGTTCACGGGGTTTTGCATCTGGTGGGTTTTGATCATCGGGAAGAGGATGAAAAAAAGATTATGTTTGGCTTGCAGGAAAGTTACTTAAGTAAATGGAGGGCGCAGCAATGACGATAAATGCATCCCTTTCGGTAGTAGCACTTCTGTTATTTGCTGGTTTTCTCGCTGGCTCGGAATCCGCTATCAACTCGATATCCCGCGTTTTTGTAGAAGAGTTACAGGTTAAATCTTCTCGAGCCGCAGGTTGGGTGCAAAAGGTAGTCAAAGAGCCGGCCCGATATTTAAATGTAATTCTCTTTGTCCGCAAGGCCTGCGAACTGACCGCAACCGTAATTGTGGCCGAGTCTTTCAGAGAGTTTTTTGATTCTAATTTTGCATCTATGGCTGCTGCTATCGGATTGATGTTAGTGATTTCTTATGTTGTGGTCGGTGTAGGCCCGCGAACCTTGGGGAAGCAGCATGCTGGTAAATGGATTGTGCCCGCCTGCTTCGTTGGTGTATTTCTCTCCAAGATTCTCGGCCCGCTAACAACACTTCTAATTGCAATTGGAAATGCTTTGACCCCGGGTAAAGGTTTTAAGTCCGGCCCATTTGCCAACGAAGCCGAGCTTAGAGATCTTGTTGATCAGGCCCACGAACGTGGACTTGTTGAAGAATCTGAGCATGAAATGATTCATTCAGTTTTTGAACTCGGTGACACTCTGGTCCGAGAGTTGATGGTGCCGCGCACGGAGATGGTTTGGATTGAAGGTAACAAAAATCTACGTCAAGGCCTCTCTCTTGCATTGCGCTCCGGCTTTACCAGAATCCCAGTAATCGGCGAGAACCTCGATAACATATTGGGAATCGCTTACGTCAAGGATTTAGCTAAGCGCACCCATGAGTATCGCGAATCAGAGCAAACTGAGCTAGTTAAAGAACATTTACGAAAAGCTTCCTTTGTTCCAGAAACCAAGACCGCATCAGAGTTATTAAAAGAGATGCAACGGGATCAAATTCACCTGGCTATCGTGGTAGATGAGTACGGTGGAACCGCCGGATTAATCACTATCGAAGATATTCTTGAGGAAATTGTTGGCGAAATCGCCGATGAATACGATGATGATGTTGAAGAGATTGAATGGATTTCAGAGAGACAGGCCAGGGTTTCAGCACGTCTACATCTCGAAGATCTAGCAGATAATTTGCAATTAGAGTTAAGCGAAGAAGAGCTACAGGATGTTGATACCGTAGGTGGTTATGTAGCAAAGGTTCTAGGGCGAGTTCCAATTCCGGGAAGCACTGTGAAATTACATGGTTGGCAGATAACAGCAGAACGACCAGTTGGTAGACGCCACAGAATTGCTACCTTTGTTCTTGAGAATCAAAATGATGATTTGGCTACCAAGGTTCCGGTAGAAGAGGTTTAAGGTTAGCCAGTGCGCATAGTCAGATTTGCTCCTCCTGAGGGCTCAAAACTAGGAACTGATCCACACTTTGGGATCTTGGAGGATGACAAAACCATCCGAGCAATCGCCAGCGATCCGCTATACGCCGGAGTTTTTCCAGAGGATGATCGCTTCTCAATCGATGATGTACGTCTTTTGGCTCCTGTTATCCCACGCAGCAAAGTGGTTTGCGTTGGTAAAAACTACGCTGATCATGCTGCAGAAATGGGTGGCGAGGTTCCATCCGAGCCAATCATTTTCATCAAACCCAATACCTCTGTAATCGGACCAAATGAAATTATTCAGTGGCCCAGCACCTCTGAGCGGATTGATCATGAAGCCGAGTTAGCGGTAGTAATCTCCAAGATTTGCAAAGAGGTCCCTAAAGAAAAAGCTCAAGATGTAATTTTTGGCTACACATTGGCCAATGATGTAACCGCTCGCGATCTACAAAAAAAGGATGGGCAGTGGAGCAGAGCAAAAGGTTTTGATACTTTTTGTCCGCTGGGTCCATGGATTGACACTGAGTTCAAACCGGGGAGCCAACTCGTTACCGCCCATGTTGATGGAGAGCTAAAGCAATCTGCTCCCTTGTCAGATATGGTTTTCAATGTCCCTTTTATTGTCGAGTTTGTAACAAAGGTTATGACCTTACTTCCAGGAGATGTGATTCTCACCGGCACCCCTTCAGGGATCGGCCCAATGAACGCTGGGGGAGAGGTAGTTGTGTCAATTGAAGGATTGGGAAGTTTGAGAAATCGGGTGTCGAAACGTGGCTAATAATCAGAGAGAGGTCCGAGTTCGCTTTGCACCATCTCCTACTGGAGATTTACATGTCGGAAATATCCGCACCGCACTTTTTGATTGGGCTTATGCCAGGCATACAGGTGGAAAGCTAATATTCAGAATTGAAGATACCGATCGCGAGCGTGTGACCGATGAATATATTGCTCGGGCTATCGAGACCTTGCGCTGGCTGGGATTGGATTGGGATGAGGGCCCCGAAGTTGGTGGTCCATACGGACCATATTTGCAATCACAGCGTCTAGAAATTTACACCGAATGGGCACAATCCTTTTTGCGAAATGGTGATGCCTACAATTGTTATTGCTCAACCGAGGAGTTAGAGGCCCGCCGCGAAAAACAACGGGAGTTAAATCAGGCTCCTGGATATGACGGAAAATGTAGAGATCTAACTGCCGCCGAAATCGCTGATTTTCAAGCACAAGGACGCCAGCCGGTGATTCGTATGCGCATGCCAGATGGTGAAACCCGTTTTACCGATTTAATCCGCGGAGAGGTTGTTTTTGAGCATAAATATGTCCCGGATTTTGTATTGATGCGCGCCGATGGCTCTCCTCTATACACCTTAGCGGTTGCGGTTGATGATGTTTTAATGAAGGTAACCCATGTACTGCGCGGTGAGGATCTTCTCTCATCAACTCCACGACAGATCAGGGTTTATCAAGCAATGCAGGTAGATCCTGCCGATTATCCAGTTTTTGCCCACCTGCCTTTTGTTATGGGACAGGACAACGCCAAGTTATCAAAACGAAATGGTGAGGTATCTATTGCTTGGTACCGCGAACAAGGGTTTTTGCCAGAGGCAATCTGTAATTATTTGGCCTTGCTGGGTTGGTCACCTGGTGATGATCGTGAAAATATTTCAATGCAGGAGCTAGTTGAACTATTTACCGTAGAACGGGTTAACAGCTCTCCGGCTCGCTTTGATATGAAAAAACTTGAGGCAATAAATGGTGACAAGATTCGAGCATTAACAATTGATGATTTCTTAGCGCGAGCGCTGCCGTTTTTGTTGAAGGATAATGTTATCTCTGGAACAGATGCTGAGATTGCAGTAATTAAATCAGCTCTACCCATCATTCAAGAGCGTATTGCGCGGATGAATGAGGTCACCGCCATGTTGAAATTCTTATTTGTTGAGCAACTCTCATTTGAGCCAGAGTCAGAGGCAAAACTTAAAGAAGATCCTTCTCAACATGTTGTTCAGAGAGCTTTGGAAGCGCTGCAGGATTTGCAGAACTGGAACCACACTGAGATTGAGGCCCAATTACGTGCGGTTTTGTTGGATGAAATGGGGTTAAAGCCGAGGTTAGCTTTTGGCCCAGTTCGAATTGCGGTAACTGGCAGCCATATCTCACCGCCATTATTTGAATCAATGGAGCTGCTAGGCAAGGAGCGTTCGCTAGCTAGGTTGCAGGCAGCGGTTCGATAGCCTAATTTTTCGCTGGTATTCTTTGCCCCTTGTCGCAAGCCCAAAAAGCGGTGACATTGGGGTATGGGGTAATTGGCAGCCCAGCTGATTCTGGTTCAGCTTGTCTAGGTTCGAGTCCTGGTACCCCAGCGCGGTACAACTAAATAAACGAGATCTGGCCCCGTCGTCTAGCGGCCCAGGACTCTGGCTTCTCAAGCCAGCTACGAGGGTTCGAATCCCTTCGGGGCTGCCAGTCTCGTTAATTTTTCTAGGTTAATTTTTCTTGGAAATAAACTCACTTAACTTTGTTGCAGTTGCAACGACTGCGGCAGCATGCACCCGCCCAGGTTGTCTTCCTAATCTTTCAATCGGTCCACTAATACTTACCGCTGCGATTACACGATTATTGGGACCGCGCACAGGCGCAGAAACCGATGCAACACCAGGTTCGCGTTCGCCAACACTTTGCGCCCAACCACGACGACGAACTGCAGATAATGCAGCGGCGTTAAATCTGGCATTGGTAAGTGCTCTATGTAACTTGTCGGCATCCTCCCAAGCTAAAAGTATTTGAGCGGCTGATCCAGCATTCATTGTTAAGGCAGCTCCAACTGGAACTGAATCACGTAGACCAGAAAGTCTTTCAGCTGCTGCAACACAGATTCGCATATCTCCTTGTCTGCGATAAAGCTGAGCACTTTCGCCTGTTGCATCGCGTAACGCGGTAAGAGCTGGAGCCGCTGCGGCCAGCAAACGATCTTCACCAGCAGAGGCAGCGAGTTCAGCGGCACGTGGTCCCAAAATAAATCGACCATTGAGATCGCGCGCAACCAGGCGATGGTGTTCTAGAGCAACCGCCAGACGATGGGCTGTTGGACGGGCAATCTTTGTAGCGGCGACCAACTCGGAGAGTGAGTGTGGCCCGGATTCCAATACACCCAGGATTCTCACGGCTTTATCAAGAACGCCAACTCCGCTATTCTTTCTGTCCATAATCTAATACTGCCATCTCATCATATGAGAAGCAAGCTGTAAGGGGTAATGAACAACAATGGGAAAGACGCTCGCAGAAAAGGTTTGGGAAGATCATGTAGTTCGGCGCAACGCCGGAGAGCCAGATCTTTTATACATCGATCTGCATTTGATTCACGAGGTGACCAGTCCACAGGCATTTGATGGATTGCGCTTAACCGGCAGAAAAGTGCGTCGTCCTGACCTGACTTTGGCAACTGAGGATCACAACGTTCCCACTTTGGATATCGATAAACCAATCGCTGATCCGGTTTCCAGATTGCAGGTTGATACCTTGAGGAAGAACTGCCAAGAGTTTGGGGTTCGAATTCACTCCCTAGGCGATGTAGAGCAAGGAATCGTGCATGTGGTTGGACCACAGCTCGGATTAACTCAACCTGGCATGACAATTGTTTGCGGTGACTCACACACCTCCACTCATGGAGCCTTTGGTGCTTTGGCATTCGGTATCGGTACCAGCGAAGTGGAACATGTTTTAGCCACCCAAACTCTGCCGTTAGCAAAACCAAAAACCATGGCGATAAATGTTGAGGGAAGTTTGAAGCCTGGTGTTACAAGTAAAGACATCATTCTGGCCATCATCGCAAAAATCAGTACTGGTGGCGGACAAGGTTATGTACTGGAGTATCGCGGTAGCGCCATCAGAGCTCTTTCTATGGAAGCCCGCATGACTATCTGCAACATGTCAATCGAAGCTGGAGCTCGAGCAGGTTTGATTGCTCCAGATCAAACTACATTTGATTACATAAAGGGGCGTCCTCATGCACCAACTGGAGCAGATTGGGATGCTGCCGTTGAGTACTGGAAAACTCTCAAAAGTGATGATGATGCCAAATTTGATAAAGAGATTTATTTAAATGCCGATGAGCTTTCACCTTTTGTAACTTGGGGGACAAATCCAGGACAGGGTGTTCCACTAAATGAAACTGTGCCCAATCCAGAGAGTTTCAATGATCCCGAAGAGCGCACCGCAGCCCAGCGTGCTCTGGAGTACATGGGTCTTGAGGCCGGAACACCTATGAAAAAAATCAAGGTGGACACAGTTTTTCTAGGTTCTTGTACCAATGGTCGCATTGAAGATCTACGAGCAGCTGCCGCAATAATCAAAGGCAATAGAGTTGCCGAAAAAACAAGAATGATGGTGGTGCCAGGGTCGGCAAGGGTTCGACTTCAAGCTGAATCAGAGGGTCTTGATCAGATTTTTCTCGCTGCAGGAGCAGAGTGGCGCAGCGCCGGGTGTTCCATGTGTCTCGGCATGAATCCAGATCAATTGCAGCCAGGCGAAAGATCGGCATCCACTAGCAATAGAAACTTTGAGGGTCGCCAAGGTAAAGGCGGCAGAACTCATTTGGTCAGTCCACTGGTTGCGGCAGCGACCGCAATTCGCGGAACCCTTTCTTCACCGGCGGATCTTTAGGAGTAAAAAATGGAGAAGTTTATTTCACACACTGGAACTGGAATTCCACTTCGCCGTAGCAATGTTGATACCGATCAAATTATTCCAGCGGTTTATTTAAAGCGGGTTACCAGATCTGGTTTCGAGGATGGTCTATTCGCTGCCTGGCGTAATGATCCGGAGTTTGTTCTAAATAAACCCGAGTATGCAAAAGCCAGTATTTTGGTGGCGGGGAATGATTTTGGTACTGGATCCTCAAGAGAGCATGCGGTCTGGGCGCTACAAAACTATGGGTTTAAAGTAGTTATTTCCAGCAGATTTGCCGATATCTTCCGAGGCAACTCGCTTAAAGGCGGCCTTCTGACTGTGATTCTGCCGCAAGGAGAGATTGAGGCCCTTTGGAGCGCTATTGAGCAGGATCCAGCGATGCAGATCGCTGTAGATCTAGAAAAGAAGAGCGTTTCTTACAAAGACCACGAAATTGGCTTTGATTTAGATGATTACACCCGCTGGAGATTGATGGAAGGGCTTGATGACATCGGTCTAACCATGAGAAATCTTGATGCGGTTGAGAATTTTGAGGAAAAAAGAGCGAAATTTAAGCCAAAAACGCTACCTGTCCTCTCATAACCTTGTCATAAGTAGAGTTTTTCTCCGACTCTCAACCTCTAATTGAGGGTTTTTTACGCATAAAAATCAAGTTTTTTATTTATTGGTCATTTGTGATTTGTTGCGACACACCGAGTGTGATGCGGGAAAACCTTGATTTATATGCGTAAATTTATCGACAGGTTAAGCAAACGCTTAACTTTACGCGTAAATAAGGGGATTAAATGAACAAGACCCAGTTCATTGCTTCGTTGGCACCACACTTCAACGGAAGCAAGAAAGAGGCAGGCCACGCTGTTGAAATCGTTTTTGATTCCATCGTGCGCAATATCCAAAAGGGCGAAGATGTAACCATCAACGATTTTGGAAAGTTTAAAAAGGTAGATCGCAAGGCTCGTAAGGGTCGTAACCCTTTCACCGGCGAGACCATTCAAATCAAAGCGAGCAAGAAGGTTCGCTTCCTCCCAGCTAAGGCGCTTAAGGAAGTTGTTTCTGGCGCACGTAAGTTGGGTCCAGCTCCAAAGCCAGTCGTAGTTGCTAAGCCAGTAGCCAAGAAGGCAGCCAAGAAGGTTGTTAAGAAGGCTGCAAAGAAGGCTCCTAAGAAGGCAGCTAAGAAGTCAGCTAAAAAGGGCAAGAAGAAATAAATTACTGATTAGTAAGGGCCACGCAATCAAGCGTGGCCCTTATTTTTCTGCCCTACGCTTCCACTATGACGGCATCAGAATTACGAGTCTCATATGAACCGCCAACCGGAGATCCACTTGGTACCAATGGCTGGTTTCGTTTTGGTGCTGCAGTTTTGCGCCCAATTCTGAATTTAATAATTAAAAAAGACTGGCGCGGGGCGAATAACTTGCCAAAATCCGGCGCCGCAATTGTTGTTTGCAATCATCTCTCATATGTCGATCCACTGACCTTTACTCACTTTCTCTATAACAATGGCCGAGCGCCCAGGTATCTGGGGAAAGAATCGGTATTTAAAATCCCATTAATTGGCAAGGTAATTAGAGGTGCTGGCCAGATCCCGGTGTCTAGAGAGAGCAAGGACGCGGTCAAGGGGCTGGAGCATGCCATTGCGGTTTTAAAAGCGGGACATTTACTGGGGGTTTATCCAGAAGGAACATTGACTAGAGATGAAAATCTTTGGCCGATGCGGGGTAAAACTGGAGTGGCACGCCTGGCGTTAATCACAGGAGCTCCGATCTATCCCTGCGCTTCATGGGGGCCGCAGAAAGTACTTCCACCTTACGGGAAAAAACTACGGGTATTTCCCCGCACCAAGGTTTCAGTATTTATGGGAGAACCTCTAAATCTAGAGCGCTGGAAAGGTAAAGAGAATGACCCAACGGCGGTTGAAGAGGTTGCAGATTATGTAATGGATGAGATTACAAAACTACTCGAAATATTACGGGGCGAGAAAGCGCCATCTGTTCGTTTTGATCCAAAGAAATCTGACTTACCACGCATCGGAAATTACAAGAAGGCTCGCAAGGCGCGTTAATGAAAATTTCTGTACTTGGCACCGGGCAGTGGGGAACCGCTTTGGCTCAGATTCTTTGTGATGCCGGAAATAATGTTTTGATTTGGGGAAGAAATACCGCTGTTGTAGATGAGATCAACTCTAGACATACAAACGCTGGCTCACTGCCTGGTACCGCCTTGCCACAGAACTTAAAAGCCACCTCCGATATTTCTGTGGCGATGGAGCATGCGCAAATGGTGGTCTTAGCGGTTCCAGCTCAATCCTTAAGAGAGAATTTGCAGCAGTGGCGCTCTCTGTTTAAAAAAGATATTCCAATAGTTTCTTCTTTAAAAGGAATTGAGGTTTCTACTCAACTTCGCATGACAGAGGTAATACAACAGGTTTTAGAGATGTCGGAGGAAAAGTTAGCGATAATTACTGGGCCAAATTTGGCACGAGAGGTCGTTTTGCGTCAGCCCGCTGGTGCTGTCGCCGCCTCTGTATCTCAAGAGTTAGCGGATTTAGTCGCCAAAGCATTTAACAACTCGTATTTTCGGGTTTATACCTCAAATGATGTGATTGGTTGCGAGCTGGCTGGCGCAGCAAAAAATGTGATCGCTCTTGCTGTCGGTATGTCGATTGGAATGGGATTTGGAGAGAACACCCAATCTCTTGTAATTACTAGAGGTTTGAATGAATTAACTCGACTAGGGATTGCTCGCGGAGCTATGCCATTGACCTTTGTTGGTTTAGCAGGGGTGGGGGATTTACTGGCTACCTGCGGCTCTCCTTTATCAAGAAATAGATCCTTTGGTGAGGCTCTGGGTCGTACAGGTTCGATGCAGAGCGCTAGAGCAGATGTTTCTTCAACGGTAGAAGGTGTTTCAACTGCAAAAGCGGTAGTGGACCTCGCACATCTAGTTGGAGTGGAAGCTCCAATTATGGAGGCGGTTTATGAGGTGGTTAGTAATAACATTACGCCTGAACAGGCAATTAGAGCCCTGATGCAAATTCAAACTGGAGCGGAGATTGATCACGAATGAAAAAACGTGTTGCAATCATCTGCGGAGGTAGAAGTAGCGAGCATCAAATCTCTTGCATCTCAGCCCGTGGTGTTCTAGCCGCCATTGATAGAGAGTCATTTGAACCGACTCTGATTGGCATTACCCCGTCAGGAAAATGGGTGACGCTTAATTCAGCTGAGGATTTTTCTAAGGATAAAGATGGGTTGCCAGTGGTTCCGGAATCGGCGATTGAAATATCTTGGTCAGAGTTAAAGGTTGACCTTGCTTTTCCCCTGCTGCATGGGCCCTATGGCGAGGATGGAACTATTCAAGGTCTCTTTGAAATGATGAATTTGCCATATGTTGGCTCGGGCGTGCTTGCCTCTGCGGTAGCTATGGATAAAACCTTTGCCAAACCAATTTACGCCGATTTTGGTCTAAAGGTTGCTGATGGCATAACGGTTCACAAAAGAGATTGGGTGCAAAATCAGGCCCTAGAAATTGCCAAGATTTCCGCTCTAGGTTTTCCATTATTTGTTAAGCCAGCTAGAAGTGGTTCAAGCCGCGGCACCACTAAAGTTAAATCAGAGAGCGAAATCCCAGCTGCAATCGAGGCGGCGCATGAGCATGATCCAAAAGCCCTAGTTGAAGTTGCCATTACTGGCCGTGAGGTTGAATGTGCGGTTTTGGAGATTGATGGAAAAGCTACCGCTTCAATCATCGGTGAGATAAGGGTTCATGAACCACATGAGTTTTATGACTTCGAAGCGAAATACTTGGATGGCTCGACTAGTTTTGATGTGCCGGCAAACATCCCAGAGAAAATCTCCAATCAGATTCGCGAAGCTGCGGTAACCGCCTTTGAAGCTTTGGGATGTGAGGGATTGGCCCGGGTCGATTTCTTCTTAACTAATGAAAATGAACTTCTGATCAATGAACTTAACACCATGCCCGGCTTTACCAACACCTCGGTATTTCCGATGTTATGGCAGGCCAGCGGGATGAGTTATAGCGCGCTAATTACTCAATTAATCAAGAGTGCGTTGCAGCGCGATCCAGGGGTAGTGCGCTAGAACTAAAGGTTTGTAACCGGGCAGGTCAGCGTTCTGGTGATTCCGGGAATTGATTGAATCTTGGAGAGTACGGTTTTACCCAACTCATCCATGTTTGCCGCTTCCGCTCTCATGATTACATCATAAGGACCGGTAACACCCTCTGCGATTGTCACGCCGGCAATGGCGGTTACCGCTCTAGTGACTGCACCAGCTTTTCCCACTTCGGTTTGAATCAAGATGTATGCCTGTATAGACATTTTGAATTCCATTTCATCCAGTGACCTCACCATTGAGGGTTAACGGTTTATTTACCGCCTTAGCGTAATTGCCTCCTGGGAATTAGGCTAGTGCTCTCGGCAAAATCTAGCTGATTACCGAAATTTAACTAGCGAGATCAAGGATGTGCACTGTGAATGAGCGCGAAGTGCTAGCTCGGGTTCGCGCCATCTTTGACCAAGTTGCCGACCCACCAAACCTTCTGGTTCCAAACGGAGATGATGGAGCCATCTTTTCCCCTGCAGAATCAAATGTAGTTATCGCTACCGATATGGCGGTTGAGGATGTTCATTTTCGATTGGATTGGAGCTCTGCGCGCGAGATTGGTCAGAAAATCGCAGTAGCTAACTTGGCCGATATCTGCGCGATGGGTGGATGGCCACAATATCTATTGGTTTCAGTTGGTTTCCCGAAATCATTTGTTGGAAATTTAGAGTTTTTGGCGCAGGGTATTTGTGATGAAGCGAGGAAAGTTGGTGCCAAAATTATCGGCGGAGATTTATCAACCTCAGATAAATTGGTTATTTCAATTACCGCAGTCGGCACTGCTGAACTCACAATTATGAGATCTGGTGCGCAAATTGGCGATCTCGTTCAACTCTCACATTTGCCTGGTTGGTCCGCAGCTGGATTAACTCTCTTGCAGCGTGGAATTCCCGAAACTCCTGAGAGCTCTAGAGCAATGTCGGCTCACCGAACGCCAGAGATTGATTATCAGAAATACCGAAACGCTTTTGCTGCGATAAATTCTGCAACAGATACAAGTGATGGACTGCTTCTTGATGCTCAGAATATTGCTGAGGCGAGTGGTTGTCAGCTCGCCCTTGATAGCAATGCTTTAAAAGCGATAACTGGTTTTGCGGAGTTAGCTC
>JBEDAQ010000058.1:0-4388 GCA_041177685.1 Actinomycetota bacterium
TGCCTACCTTGAAAACAGATCTAACGATTGCACTTCACGCCTGTGACACTGCGACCGATGACGCCATCGCCTGGGCGGTTAAAAGTGAATCAAAAGTAATATTGGTAGCACCTTGTTGTCACCATGATATTCAAAAACAAATGCGTACCTCGCCGGCTCCATGGGAGATAGCAACTCGATATGGCATTTTGCAGGAACGAGTTGGAGACATAATTACCGATTCCATCCGAGCGCAGGTGTTACGAATCCTTGGTTATAGAACTGAGATTATTGAATTTATTGCTGGAGATCACACCCCAAGAAATCTGATGATTCGAGCTTTTAGATCTGATTCGGGAAAAGGGTCCTCCAAATCACAATCTGTTGAGCACATTACAGGGAAATCAAATGAGTTCCAGGAGTTGGAGCGGATGATTACAGAGTGGCAAATAAAGCCAAAACTGATGGATTTGCTGCGTACTGAGCTGGAGCAGGCCCGGGCCGGCAAGGGTCTCAGTTAGGCTTATCCAATGTCTGCCAAAGTCTTAGCTTCATTGCCAGTTGGAGAAAAAGTTGGAATTGCTTTCTCCGGAGGATTGGACACTTCGGTTGCTGTAGCTTGGATGCGCAGTAAAGGCGCAAAACCGTGTACCTACACAGCTGATTTAGGTCAATATGATGAGGGAAATATTGAAACCATTCCCGATCGTGCTAAAGAATATGGCGCAGAGATTGCCCGGTTAGTTGATTGCAAGAGTTCATTAGTTGAAGAGGGCTTAGCTGCCATTGCATGTGGTGCTTTCCATATTCGAACCGGCGGGCGTGCTTACTTCAATACGACTCCACTGGGTCGAGCTGTTACTGGAACTCTCTTAGTAAGAGCGATGCTTTCCGATGGTGTGCAAATCTGGGGAGATGGCTCAACCTATAAAGGTAATGACATTGAACGTTTTTACCGTTATGGATTATTAGCAAATCCAAATCTAAAGATTTATAAACCTTGGTTGGATGAGAATTTTGTATCTGAACTTGGTGGCCGCAAAGAGATGTCGGAGTGGCTGCTTGCTCACAAGCTGCCTTATAGAGATAGTGTAGAAAAGGCTTATTCAACTGATGCCAATATTTTGGGTGCCACCCATGAAGCAAAGCAACTTGAGGAGTTAAACTCTTCAATCGAAATTGTAAAACCAATTATGGGTGTGGCATTTTGGGATCAAAGCATTTCAATCGCCCCAGAGGATGTTCGTATTACCTTCAAACAAGGTCGTCCAGTAGCGATTAACGGCAAAGATTTCTCAGACTCGGTTGCGCTGATGAGAGAGGCAAATGAAATTGGCGGCCGGCATGGTCTTGGCATGTCTGATCAGATTGAAAACCGAATAATTGAGGCAAAGAGCCGAGGGATTTACGAAGCTCCTGGCATGGCGCTGCTATTTATCGCTTATGAAAGATTAGTTTCAGCGATTCACAATGAAGACACCATTGCCAATTATCATGCTGAGGGAAGACGCTTGGGACGTTTACTTTATGAGGGCAGATGGCTAGATCCGCAATCTTTGATGCTGCGCGAGTCACTAACCCGCTGGGTTGCCTCTGCGGTCTCTGGCGAAGTGGTTTTGCGTCTGCGACGTGGAGATGATTACTCAATTATCGACACAAAGGGAGATGGCTTTAGTTACCACCCCGAAAAATTATCTATGGAGCGTACCGATTCAGCCGCCTTTGGACCCACAGATCGCATCGGACAACTAACCATGAGAAATTTGGATATTGCTGATACCCGTGCCAAATTGGAGCTGTACCGAAATCAAGGTCAGATTGGAAAGGGCAACTTTGATCTTGTCGAATTAGAGGATGGCTCAAAGTAGTTTCCGATATCAAGTAGTTTCTGGTGTACATCAGATATGAAAATCTAAGACGAATGTCAGAAAGTAAGACAGAAACGGAGCAAGCATGTCAAATAGCCCAATCTCAAAGATTCTAGATAACTTCATTGAAGAGGGAATCAAGCTCTCTCCAATTGGCGCGACAATGCTTGGTGTGCCGGGGCATGATGACAGGTTTGATGATTTTTCAATGGCGGGATACAAAAAGCAAGAAGAGTTAGCCAGAAACACCCTCAAAGCGATTCAGGCGGAAACTCCAATCAATGAGTTTGATCGAATCGCCAAGGATGTAGCGATAGAGCGACTTTCCTCCGAGATAAAGTTAAGCGAGAGTTTAGAGTCCAACATTCTTTTTAATTTGATTGCTTCACCGGTCACCAGGGTTCGTCAGGTATTTGAAATGATGAATAAGGAAAAACCGGAAACGATCGCAAACGTTACCAAGCGATTGAATGCTGTTGAGGAGGCTTTCACCGGTTGGCGTTCCGCTTTGGCCTTTGCCGCAGAACAAGGAAAGGTAAATTCCCAGCGCCAGGTTTTGGCAACAGCAGGGCAGCTGGATACCTTCTCCAAAGGCGCTTTCACCGCAGTAGTTAGGAAATTTGATCCATCCGGCTCAAATCAAGAGTTAACCGCAGCTGCTCAGCGCGCTGAAAAAGCCTCAGGTGATTTAGCAAAGTGGTTGCGCGATGAATATGCTCCAAAGAGCGATCCTAAAGATGGCGTTGGCGCAGAGCGTTATCAGATGTGGGCCCGCCATTTCACTGGAGCGGATTTAGATCTCAGGGATACCTATGAGTGGGGCATCGAACAGCTGAAGATGATTAATGATCGCATGTGGGTAGCCGCTAAGAAGCTATATCCTGATGCGATTTCACTTCGTGAAGTAGCTGATCGTTTAGACAAAGATCCTCGCTATACAGTTGAAGGCGAAGAAGAGTTACTTAAGAAATTACGTGAATTCATCGCAGCAGCCGTCGAAAGATTAGATGGCAAAGAGTTTGATATTGATTCTCGAATTAAGAATTGCGAAGCGCGTTTAGCGCCAGAGGGTAGTGCATCTGCTGCCTACTACATGGGGCCTAGTGAAGATCTTTCCCGACCTGGAACAACTTGGTTTCCAACTATGGGTAGAAAAGTTTTTGGTTGGTGGAATATTGTTTCTACTTGGTACCACGAAGCAGTTCCTGGACATCATTTACAGGTTGCCACCACAAAAGTTAACACTGATCGTTTAAATCGTTTCCAGAGAAATAGAGTTTGGGTCTCCGGGTATGGTGAAGGCTGGGCGCTTTATGCAGAGCGTTTGATGGATGAATTAGGTGCCTTTGAAGATCCAGGTTATGAAATGGGTTATCTTTCCGCGCAAGGATTAAGAGCGGCACGTATCGTTGTTGATATCGGGATGCACTGCGGATACACCGATTTTGATGGACAGGTCTGGAACGCTGAGTCAGCGTTTAAGCTGCTTCATGAACGTGCTTTGTTGGATGAAATCTCGGCGCGTAGCGAGGTAGATCGCTACTTGGGATGGCCAGGACAGGCGATTTCATACAAAGTCGGTGAACGTTTTTGGATGGATTGCCGCGAGGCGGCAAAACAAAGATTAGGTTCTAAATTTGAACTGAAGAAGTTTCACTCCTTCGCACTTAATTTGGGTCCGATGGGCCTTGATCCCTTTAAGCGGGAAATGGCGCTTTGGTATGGCAATTAAGTACACTTAGCAGGTCGTTTCCGGGGTCGGTGTAATTCCGAACCGGCAGTTAAAGTCTGCGACCCGTTGGCAGCCAGTTAACGGTGGACTTGGTGAAACTCCAAGACCGACGGTTAAAGTCCGGATGAGAGGGAACGCGGGTACTTTCTATTTGCGCTTTTTGGGCGCACTAGATTGAACTCTTTTCTGTCATGTCTTTTGACGTGTTCGGAGGGAGTTCGTTTGGGATATCCCGTTTTTCGCCCCGGATTATTTTTAACCGGAGGGCGCGTTTAATTGAAGCAAAGATTTGATACCTCGGCGATCAATCTTGATCGTGTGATGTTGCGTGCCAATGAGTTATCTAAAAGAGGTCTTGGCCTCACAGCCCCCAATCCCATAGTGGGCGCAGTTATTGTTGATTCAGAGGGAAATGAAATTGCCTCGGGATTTCATGCCGGTGGCAAACATGCTGAAATCGTTGCGGTTGAGGCAGCAAAGAAATCTGGCAGAACTGATTTTACTGATTGTGCAATCTTTATAACTTTAGAACCATGTAATCACTTTGGGAAAACCCCGCCTTGCTCCGATGTCATTATCAACGCTGGATTCGCTGAGGTTGTTTTTGCAGTGGATGATCCAAATGAAATAGCTACCGGGGGAGCAGCGAAGATTTCTAGCGCCGGAATCCATGTTGTTTCTGGAGTGCAAAAAGAGTTAGTAGCTATGACTAATCGAGCCTGGTTAAGTAAAGTTGAAAAGAACCGGCCCTGGTTTATCAGCAAAATTGCTGCGACCTTGGATGGAAAAATATCGGCACAGGATGGAAG
>JBEDAQ010000059.1:0-4325 GCA_041177685.1 Actinomycetota bacterium
CTTTGGTGGAATCTGCTTTGTGGGAGATCAGTCTCTTTGAAGAACATGGATTTACCGATATCAAGCTTTCGGTCAAGCACCATGATCCAGTAACCATGGTTAAGGCTTATCGACTACTAGCGCAGAAATGTGATTACCCATTACATCTCGGAGTTACTGAAGCCGGGCCACAGTTCCAGGGCACAATCAAATCTGCGACCGCATTTGGCATTCTGCTTGCGGAGGGAATTGGCGACACCATCAGAGTTTCACTGTCAGCACCTCCAGTAGAAGAGGTCAAAGTAGGAATTTCAATTTTAGAATCTTTGAATTTACGTCAACGCAAACTAGAAATTGTCTCCTGTCCATCCTGCGGCCGAGCACAAGTTGATGTTTACACCTTGGCGGAAAAAGTGCAGGCCGGGTTACAAGGAATGACCGTTCCATTACGTGTTGCGGTTATGGGCTGTGTTGTTAATGGACCTGGTGAAGCCCGCGAAGCAGATCTCGGTGTTGCATCTGGAAATGGCAAAGGTCAGATATTTGTTAAGGGCGAGGTAATCAAAACCGTTCCAGAAGCGCAGATTGTCGAAACGCTCATCGAAGAGGCGATGCGCCTTGCAGAAGAGATGGAAGCTGCCGGTGTCGAATCTGGCGAACCATCAGTAAAGGTTAAGTAATTCGCTAGGCTACGCCGCATGTTGCGGATGTCATCCCTATTTTTGCGAACCCTACGGGATGATCCATCTGATGCCGCTGTTTCCAGCCACAAACTCTTAGTACGTGCTGGATATATCCGTCCCATCGCAGCGGGAATCTTTTCCTGGTTGCCGCTTGGTGTGATTGCACTTCGCAACGTAGAGCGGGTAATCAGAGAGGAAATGGATAGAGCCGGATTCCAAGAGGTTCACTTTCCTGCTTTGTTGCCAAAGGATCCATACGAAAAAACTAATCGCTGGGAGGAGTACGGTCCAGCGCTATTTAGATTGCAGGATCGCAAAGGTTCAGATTACTTACTTGGTCCCACTCATGAAGAGATGTTCACTTTGATGGTCAAAAGTGAGTACTCCTCCTATAAGGATTTACCGTTATCGATTTATCAGATTCAAACAAAGTACCGTGATGAAGCCCGCCCTCGCAGCGGAATTATCCGCGGCCGTGAATTTGTAATGAAGGACTCGTACTCTTTTGATGTTGATGATGAAGGCCTCGAGATTTCTTACCAAAAACACCGCGATGCTTATGTGTCGACCTTTAACCGTTTAGGTTTGAAGTTCAATATCGTTTCAGCGATGTCCGGCGCCATGGGTGGGTCGAAATCAGAGGAGTTTCTAGCTCCATGCAGTACAGGTGAAGACACTTATGTTCTCTGCCCAAACTGTGGTTACGCTGCAAATGTTGAGGCTATGACCACCAAGGTGGAGGCTAAAGAGTTTGGCAATCCACCAGGTATGGAGATCCTAGATACTCCCGATACTCCGACCATCGATTCACTTGTTGAGGTAATGAATAAGAAGTACGGAGCAAATGTCACTGGTGCAGATACTTTGAAAAATGTGCTTCTAATGGCGGATGGTCATCCAATCTCGGTACTGGTGCCTGGCGACCGCGAAGTAGATCTGAAGAGATTAGAAGCTAACCTTCCAGGCGTCCAGGAGCTGCGACTTTTCGAAGATGCTGATTTTGCAAAACGTCCTGAGTTAGTCAAAGGATATGTTGGACCGCAGGATGCTAAGAGATTTGGTTTGAAGCTTTATGCCGATCCTCGGGTACAGGTTGGTTCACATTGGATTACTGGTGCAAATCAGAAAAACAAACATATGCGCTACGTCACCCATGGTCGTGATTTCACTGTTGATGCTTTTATTGAAGCGGCAGAGGTTCGGGAAGGTGATGCCTGTCCAACATGCGCTACCGCAGTAGTAATCGATCGGGCGATTGAGATTGGTCATATTTTCCAATTAGGTCGCAAGTATGCCCAGGCACTGGATTTAACTGTGCTTGATAAAGAAGGTAAGGCCAGAGTTGTAACTATGGGCTCTTATGGAATCGGTGTCTCTCGTGCGGTGGCTGCAATCGCAGAGCAAAGCCATGATGAGATTGGCTTGATTTGGCCTGAGGAGATTGCTCCTGCAAAGGTGCATATTGTTGCAACCGGTAAAGAGGATTTACCTTTTGAGACCGCCGAGAAATTTGCCCAGCAGTTAGAGGAAAAAGGCATCACAGTGATGTTGGATGATCGCAGGGATGCTAGCCCTGGCGTGAAATTCAAAGATGCAGAGCTAATTGGTAACCCTTACATCGTAATTGTGGGTAAGGGATTACAAGAAGGCAAAGTCGAAATTCGAATCCGTAAATCTGGAGAAAAATCTGAGCTACCAGTTGGAGATTTGATTTCTCACCTCACTAAGTTAATTGGTTAATTAAGGCGTGGAGATTTCGCTAGAGGTAATCTTATTTTTAGTTTTAGCCTCTGGATTTGCCGGTTTTGTTGACTCGGTCGCAGGTGGCGGGGGATTAATTCAACTTCCTTCACTTCTTATTTCAATGCCAAATACAGCACCTTCGCTTCTGCTGGGAACCAACAAACTTCCTTCATTCCTAGGCACATTAGGTGCCACCGCTTCTTACCTGCGAAAGATAAAACCAGATTTTAAATTGGCCCTTGCAATGGCGGTGCCTGCGTTTGTTGGATCGGGTTTAGGAGCAAGTGTCGCTACCCGAATCCCGAAAGATGCCTTTCGACCCATCATCTTGTTTTTATTAGTAATCGTTGCGATTTATACCTGGCGTAAAAAAGAGTTGGGATTGGTGGAGAACTTTAAGTTTGCGCGCCATCATCAAGTTGGAATGGGGGTATTGGCCGGGTTAGTGATTGGTTTTTACGACGGAATCTTTGGGCCAGGAACTGGTTCTTTTTTGATGCTTATCTTGGTTGCTGTGCTGGGCTTTGCTTTTCTGCAGGCATCGGTTACCGCCAAGATCGTCAACCTCTCAACTAACTTGGGTGCGATTCTGGTCTTTGGTTTGAACTCGCAGATCATGTGGCTGCTTGGATTAACGATGGCAATTGGCAATGTCTCTGGTGGGTTTCTTGGCGCTAGATGGGCCATGAGGGGCGGTTCAATCCTGATTAGAAAGATGTTCCTATTTGTCACGACGGTATTGATACTCCGCTTGGCTTATGACACCTTTTTAAAATGAGGATTCTTCAGATACCCTGCTCCCACTAAAACTAAACAACAACTAAATAAGTAGGTAAAGAATGTCACTGGCAAATAACCTCACCGAATTACTCAGCCCTGTCATAACAAAAGCTGGATTTATTTTAGAGGAAGTCACCGTAACCCCGGTGGGAAAAAGAAGATTAGTCGCAGTAGTAATTGATCGCGAAGACACCAACCCATCACTAGATGAGGTGACTGTCGTATCCAAAGAGGTTTCTGCCATCTTGGATAACTACTCCCAAATGGGGGAGATGCCATTTACTTTGGAGGTAACCACTCCCGGTATCGATAAACCATTAGTGCTGCCCAGGCATTGGAAAAAGAACATTGGCCGTTTGGTAAAAATCACCCCAAAACAAGGCGAGAAATATGTCGCAAGAATTCAAGGTTTTGCTGACAACCAGATTACTTTAGAGTTGAAAAATGAAAGTTTTATTGTTTCCTTAAGTGATATCGCCAAGGCACAGATTGAAGTTGAATTCAACCGCAAGGAAGTGAAATAGCTATGAACGTTGATATGAAGGTTCTAGAAGCGCTCACTTTAGATCGAGATATTCCACTTGATCGATTAATTACCGCCATAGAAATCGCGGTAAAGACAGCTTACAACGAAATGGAGGGCGCAAAGCCATTCGCCCATGCCAAATTGGATCGCATCACAGGAGAGATCAAAATAGTTATTCCGGTATTTGGCCCAGATGGGGAAAAGATTGATGAAGTTTTTGATGAACCAGAAGGTTTTAGCCGCATCGCTTCCTCCACAGCTCGAAAGATTATTAAAGAGAAGCTGCGTGAATCAAAGGATCTAGAAATCGTTGGCGAATTCAGCGCTTCAGTAGGAGATATTGTCTCTGGAGTAATTCAACAAGGCCGTGATCACAAAATGGTTTACATAGATTTAGGACGAGTTGAAGGAAAGATTCCACCCCACGAACAAGTGCCTGGCGAGATCTATAATCATGGCGATCGTATTAAGTGCTTTGTGGTTGAGGTTAAGCAAGGACAAAAAGGACCAGAGGTGCTTTTGTCGCGGAGCCATCCAGCTTTAGTAAAACAATTATTTGCTCTTGAAGTGCCAGAGCTTCGTGACCGAGTTGTTGAGATTATGGGTGTTGCACG
>JBEDAQ010000060.1:0-2768 GCA_041177685.1 Actinomycetota bacterium
ATCAACCCCTTGGCCATCAACTCTTCTAAAGCGATTCCAAGGTAGCACGGCCTCTTTTACAGAGATGCCGGTTGCAATACCGACCTTATAGGAAGGCAAAATTCCTTCAACCCTTAAATCCGCAATGCTCTTTCCGCCTGCAATCAAAGCTGCCGCCTTTGCAACCTGCACCCCGGTGGCTTTACTAACGAAAGGCACCGTTCTTGAAGCACGGGGGTTGGCCTCGATTACAAATAATTGGTCCTTTGAAATAGCAAATTGGATGTTTATCAATCCTCTAACACCGACCGCTTGCGCCAACTTTAAGGTCGCGCTCTCAATTTCTTGCAACATTTCCGGTGACAAAGATTGCGCTGGTATTACGCAGGCTGAATCACCAGAGTGAACCCCCGCCTCTTCAACATGCTCCATTACCCCGGCTAAATACATATCAACGCCATCAAATACCGCATCAACATCAACTTCAATCGCGTCATCTAAAAACTTATCAATTAGCACGGGATGCTCGGGATTGATTTTGGTGGCAATTTCGATGTACTCAGAGAGAGATGAATCATCATAAACAATCTGCATACCCCGTCCGCCCAATACAAAGGATGGACGAACTAGAACGGGATAACCGATTCTTTGCGCAACCTCTAGTGCTTCCTGATATGAAAATGCGGTGCCAAAGGCTGGCGCCTTTAAATTATTCGCATTTAAAATCGCACCAAACTTTCCACGATCCTCAGCTAAAGCAATCGCCTCAGGAGTGGTTCCCAGAATAGGTACCCCAGCTTCCTTCAAACCTGCCGCAAGTCCAAGCGGGGTTTGGCCGCCTAATTGAACTATCACGCCAGCTACTGGCCCGGCTTTTAACTCTGCCTCATATATCTCCAGTACATCCTCCAAAGTTAAAGGTTCGAAGTAAAGACGATCTGAGGTGTCGTAATCAGTTGATACTGTCTCTGGGTTGCAGTTCACCATGATGGTGTCAAAACCAGCTGAACTTAAAGCAAAACATGCATGCACACAGGAGTAATCAAACTCAATTCCCTGACCGATGCGGTTCGGGCCACTCCCCAAAATTAACACTGCAGGACGGGTACGAGTCTTTACCTCACTCTCTAAATCATAAGTTGAATAGTGATAAGGAGTGAAAGCTTCAAACTCGCCAGCACAGGTATCTACCGTTTTATAAACCGGCATAACCTCCAAACGATGGCGCTGCCTATAAACATCTTGGGCGCTAACTCCCCGCAACTCTGCAATCTGTAAATCTGAGAAACCCAATCTTTTCGCGGAGTACATCAACGAAGCATCCAAATCCGCAGCGGCTTTCAACTCAAAAGCCTTCTCATTAATCAAAGCTATTTGTTCCAGGAACCAAGGATCTATACCGGTTATTTGATGAACCTGCTCAACGCCTACACCCAGGGCAAGCACACGTTGCACCTGTATTAAACGATTCTCAGTAGGTGTGCCGATGCGAGAGAGTAGCTCCTCCTTGCTTTCCGAGAAGCTCCAATTGAAGGTGGATTCTTTCTTCTCTAATGAACGCATAGCCTTCTGCAAAGCTTCGGGGAAAGAGCGACCAAAAGCCATAGCCTCTCCGACGCTTTTCATAGTTGTAGTTAATCTTGGATCCGCCTCTGTGAATTTTTCAAAAGCAAAACGAGGAATCTTCACAACAATGTAATCCAAGGTGGGTTCAAAGGAGGCCGGAGTTTGCTTTGTTATGTCGTTTGGTATCTCATCCAGAGAGTAACCAATCGCTAATTTCGTAGCGATCTTGGCGATTGGAAAACCTGTTGCCTTTGAGGCCAAAGCACTGCTTCGAGAAACACGCGGATTCATCTCGATCACAACTACTCGACCGTTTTTAGGATTAACGGCAAATTGAATATTACATCCGCCAGTCGCAACCCCAACTTCGCGGATAATTTCGATGCTTAGATCTCTTAATCTTTGAAACTCAACATCGGTTAGGGTCAGTGCAGGTGCAACAGTTATTGAATCACCGGTATGGACACCCATCGGATCGAAGTTTTCGATACTGCAAACAATTACGACATTGTCGTGATTGTCACGCATTACCTCAAGCTCATACTCTTTCCAACCAATTATCGATTCCTCAAGCAATACCTCATTTACCGGACTAAATCTCAAGCCAGCTCCCGCTATTTGCTCTAACTCAGATTTAGAGTATGCGATACCGCTTCCCAGTCCGCCCATAGTGAACGATGGCCTGACTACGACCGGGTAGTTCAAAATTTCAGCGGCCGAGAGACATTCACCCATCGTGTGACAGATAACCGATTTAGCTGATTCGCCACCAACCTTCTCAACAATTGCGCGAAACTCTTCGCGGTTTTCGCCCCTACGAATCGCTGCAACATCTGCGCCAATAAGTTTGGTGTTGTACTTGTCTAAGATTCCCGCTTCGTAAAGAGATATTGCCGCATTTAATGCGGTTTGTCCCCCAAGGGTCGCCAAGATTGCTGCAGGTTTTTCTTTTGCAATAACCTGTTCTAGAAACTCTGGGGTGATTGGTTCGATATAGGTTGCATCTGCAAACTCCGGATCGGTCATGATGGTTGCTGGATTCGAGTTCACCAGAATTACCCTGATTCCCTCAGCCTTCAAAACTCGACAGGCTTGAGTTCCAGAGTAATCAAACTCGCAGGCTTGCCCAATAACAATTGGGCCACTACCAATCACTAGAACGCTATCAATTGATTTATCTCTTGGCATTTTTCTCCAACAACTTCAAGAAATCATCAAATAGA
>JBEDAQ010000061.1:0-4704 GCA_041177685.1 Actinomycetota bacterium
AAATAAGGGATTGCTTCCTAAGCAGACGGTTCAAGTTCATCACGTGAATACCTCTTGCGGAGATGAAATTACTTTGAATCTTAAGTTGACCGATGGTGTCATTTCTGAAATCTCTTGGGATGGAGTGGGCTGTTCTATTTCTCAAGCGAGCACCTCAGTTGTCTCAGAGTTGCTAAAAGGGAAAAGTTCCGAAGCTGCACTTTCAGTTATCGATACTTTTCAGGCTATGTTGCAAAGCAAGGGCAACGATCAGGGAGATGAATCCATACTTGAAGATGGAGTGGCCTTTGCTGGGGTCGCAAAGTTTCCCGCCCGTGTAAAATGCGCTTTATTGGGATGGATGGCTACCAAGGATGCAATCTCTCAGTCACAAGCTTTAACCGGTAATAACGCGACAAAGGAGCAGAGATGAGCACATCATTAGCAGATGTAACCGAAGCGATGAAGGATGTAATCGATCCTGAATTGGGTATCAATGTTGTTGATCTCGGGCTCATCTACGACATCTCTATTGATGATGCAAATGTCGCAGTTCTTGATATGACACTTACCTCTGCCGCCTGTCCGTTACAGGATGTAATTGAGGATCAAACCCGCTCTGTTCTCCAAGATTTAGTCACTGATGTAAAAATCAATTGGGTTTGGATGCCACCATGGGGTCCAGACAAGATCACTGATGATGGGCGAGAGCAACTACGAGCCATCGGCTTCACCGTTTAATTCGCAGTTCAATTCTCTCAATCACAGCTGTTTACACTAGGGTAATTTCATGTCCCAACAAGCGCTGTGGATGTCCTTTAGGTCTCTAACACAAGACCAATCAGTTAAGGATCAAAAACTAAAGCCCGGCACGGTAAGACGAATTGCTTCCTACGCTCTTCCATACAAAAACAACCTTTTACTCTTTCTAATTACCGTCATTATTGATGCCCTGCTGGTCGTAACTACTCCTTTGCTTTTGAAGCGTTTAATTGATGATGGGGTGATACCGGGGGATTCGGGACTCGTAACCAGACTCGCACTTTTGGTGGGAGCTATTGCGATTGCAGATGCTCTTATAAGCATGGTTGGCAGGTGGTTCTCAGCGCGTATCGGCGAAGGTTTAATTTACGATCTGCGCACCCAGGTTTTTCAGCACATTCAAAGGCAATCCATCGCATTCTTTACTAGGACTCAAACCGGTGCGCTTATTTCCAGAATCAACTCAGATGTGATTGGCGCTCAGCAAGCCTTTACGACCACGTTGTCAGGGTTAGTCAGCAATATTCTGACATTGACTCTGGTTGTTGCAACCATGCTATTTCTTTCGTGGCAGATCACAGTTGTTTCCTTGTTGTTATTACCACTTTTCTTGATTCCTACTAAATGGGTGGGTCGCAGATTGCAAAAGCTAACCCGCGACTCCTTCAATCTAAATGCCGAGATGTCTGCCACCATGACCGAGCGATTCAACGTTTCAGGTGCACTATTAGTATCGCTTTACGGTGATCCCAAGGCAGAAAACCAATATTTCTCAAGTCGAGCGCGGCGAGTGGCAGACATTGGCATAACCATTGCGCTATTAAATAGATTGTTCTTCATTGCTTTGACCTCTATTGCAGCGGTCGCCACCGCATTTGCCTACGGTGTTGGTGGACATTTGGCAATCAATCAGAGCATCTCACTTGGAACTCTTCTGGCGATAACCGCTTTGTTGGCCCGGCTATATGGTCCATTAACCGCTCTGTCTAATGTACGAGTAGATGTCATGACCGCCTTGGTTTCCTTTGAAAGAGTGTTTGAAGTTTTGGATCTAATTCCAATGGTTAGAGATAAAGCCGATGCCAAGCCATTGCCTAGCACCCCGTTGGATATTGAATTTAGCGAGGTAAAGTTTTCCTACCCTCGCGCTGAAGAGATTTCATTAGCTTCTCTAGAGTCGGTAGCAAAACCTGAGTTGGTGCAAAGTGGGGAGATTCTGCGTGGTATCTCTTTTGTTGCACCGGCTGGAAGTATGACAGCTTTAGTCGGCTCATCCGGTGCCGGAAAAACTACAATTACTTCGCTACTAGCCCGACTTTATGATGTTACTGATGGGGCCATAAAAATAGATGGCATTGATTTACGAGATTTACAACTCCAATCGCTGCGGGACTCCATCGGAGTTGTGACTCAAGATGCGCATATGTTCCATGATTCGATTGCTGCAAATCTAAGATACGCAAAAGCAGAAGCTACTGAGGCGGAGATGCAAAGCGCTTGCGAAGCGGCACAGATCTGGGACTTGGTTAACTCTTTACCTAATCGCTTCGACACTGTAGTTGGAGAGCGCGGTCATCGACTTTCAGGGGGAGAGAAACAACGTTTGGCGATTGCCCGTTTGTTGTTGAAAGCTCCTCGAATTGTCGTCCTTGATGAAGCCACCGCTCATTTAGATTCAGAGAATGAAGCGCTAGTGCAGCAAGCCTTAGCCACCGCGTTGAAAGGACGCACCAGCATTGTGATTGCGCACCGACTCTCAACGGTTAGAGCCGCAGATCAAATCTTGGTAATTGATGATGGATTAATTAAAGAGCGCGGGCGACACGATGAACTGCTTGCTAAAAATGGCATTTACTTTGATTTACATCAGCGTCAAAGCTTCTCTCTTTGAGCCCTTGCTTCCTCTCGGATAACTAGAAAAAGAGCCACCAAGACAAGTAGGGCGAAAATCAACCATTGAAAAGAGTATGCCAAATGTGGGCCATCAGAGATCTCTGGCAAGGGCGAGGGAACATCCGGATTAAGTTTCGGATCTGATGTTGAAATTAGGTCCAGATAAAGATTTTGAGTTTTTACTGACCCGGTTTGATTCCATTTCTCCAGTTGCTTGCCATCTTTACCGCCCGGAACAGCAAATACACTTCCTGCGATTTGATTCTCTATATTTTCAATACGGACACGGGCCAAGATTTCAATTTTATCTTCAGTTACCGATTTTGTGGTTGGTGGCGTTAGGGCATCCTTTCCAGCTATAACCCATCCTCGATCTACCCAGTAAAACTTATCTTGTTCAGATTTGAATAGAGTGATTACGCCAAATCCATACTTTCCTTCATGGTACCTATTCCGCACAAGTATTTCTTTGCTTGGAATAAAGCTACCTGTCAACCGAGTTTCTCTCCAGGCTATCTTTGAATCACTAAAGTTGTTTAGCTCGGTCTCGCTGATTGCCGGCTTACTGACATTTGCGGTTATCAAGAAGTTCTTGGCATGCCTGACTTGATAGCGGTCATACTGCCACATCGCTCCTTGGATGCAGCCAAATATCAGCACTACAGCCAGAGCCGTTGCGGTGAATATTTTGCGCACTTGGTAAAGCTAGTTAATTTCTCGCTTGGAACTTAGCAACTTCGCCTCGCCGCGGATTGTTTCTCTACCGCCGTTAGCAACAATTACAGAAATGTATGGCAACACAACCGCCCCAACCAGAAAAAACCAACGGTAAGGACTAGGAGTGAAAACCGCTAAAAGGAAACAAGCGGTGCGAACCATCATCGAAATGAAGTAACGTTTTTGCCGGCCTGGAAGGTCTTCGGAGAGGGCTGAGCTGGCTTGAGTAATGCTCTGAAACTCCTGCTCATCTTTGCCCCGTTTCATGGCTCAAGAGTAGGTGGCACGCGCAGAAGCCGCATATCGGCCGGCTTGATTTTGAGGGTCGATGAAGGCTCGGTAGTATCTGGCCATTGGTCTAAAGACCAAAATGAAGTGGAGCTCGCCGCTCCCACCTACCTCGCGTCTTAGCGAGCTGGTCAAGAGAAAAACCCCGATGGGGTGCTTTTGTGCGGCTGACTTCCTTCATGACTGTTTTAAATGTCTGTCCGAAGCCGAAAGGAATACTTATCAGCACTGCAGAACCACGTATCAATGATCGAATTCGCGTTGCAGAGATTCGTTTGATTGGTGCATCTGGAGAACAAGTTGGCGTTGTTTCTATTGATGAAGCGCTACGCATGGCAGATGAATACGGGCTAGATCTCGTAGAAATTGCGCCAGAGGCCAACCCTCCAGTTTGCAAAATCATGGATTTCGGAAAGTACAAGTACGAAATAGCGCAAAAGGCACGCGAGGCCAGGCAGAACCAGACCCACATTGTGGTCAAGGAAATCCGCATGGGCCTAAAGATTGAGAATCATGATTACGAGACCAAGAAGAACCATATTGAAAAGTTTTTACTTGGCGGCGACAAGGTGAAGGTAACTGTTCAATTTAAGGGTCGTGAACAGACTAGACCAGAGATGGGGTTCAAGTTATTGCAACGTCTAGCAGAAGATATTGCGACAACTGGATTCGTTGAATTCGCTCCAAAGCGTGAAGGTCGCAGCATGACAATGGTGCTGGGTCCGGTCAAGAAGAAGAGCGAAGCATTGGCAGAGGCAAAGCGCGCACGCGCTGCTAAAGCTAAACCAGAAGAGAATTAAAAGCAGAAAAAACGGAGGAAGATAATGCCAAAGATGAAAACACATAGTGGGGCGAAAAAAACTTTTCGCGTCACCGGAAGCGGAAAGATCGTGCATGAGCGCGCTGGCAAGCGTCACCTCCTAGAGCGCAAATCTTCACGCCTAACTCGCCGTCTATCTAAAGATCAGACTGCTAATGATCGCAACGCTTTCTCAGCAAAGCGTTTGCTTGGAATGAAGTAAGGGGATAGAAAATGGCTAGAGTAAAACGTGGTGTTCACGCAGC
>JBEDAQ010000062.1:0-4375 GCA_041177685.1 Actinomycetota bacterium
ATGAAGTTTTACGGAGAATAATCTGTAAAAACTCTCATATTTAGAGAACGGGCTCGGAATTTCCGAGCCCGTTCTTCTTTTGTTCACCTTAATCTTCTTGATTAATGGATGAACTAAGTTAGGTTTTCGCCATGGCTGATCTTGCGGAGCGTCGAGCGATTGCTAGATTGTCACATCGTTTTGGTTTTGGGCCAAAGCCAGGTGAATTTAAAACACTAGTTAACTCCGGTTTTAACAATTCAGCCAACAAATTATTAACCGCTCCTGCTACAGATTCATTTGCAGATTCCCAACCATTACCAAATTTGAGAGATCAAGGACCGCGTCCGAAACCTAACTCTGCTGAGGTTGTCGCATATGCAACTGAAAAGCGGGCACAGTTCACTGAAATGCTTTTTTGGTGGTTAGATCGAATGGTTTTGTCAGAGCATCCACTTCGTGAGCGCATGACTTGGTTTTGGCATGGACATTGGGCGACTTCATCTCAAAAGGTTGATGATGCGTTGCCTATGTTTCGGCAAAATCAAACGTTTAGAAAATTCTCCCTAGGCAACTTTTCTGAGATGTCTAAAGCAATGGTTAATGATGGCGCACTGATTTATTGGTTGGATGGCCAGACCAATACCGTTAAGGCTCCCAATGAGAATCTGTCACGGGAGTTAATGGAACTCTTTGTTCTTGGGGTGAATCGATATACCGAGAATGATGTTAGGGAAACCGCAAAAGCCCTGACTGGGTATCGGGTTAACAAGACCAGTGGCGATGTAACTTTTCTACCAAAACAGCATTATTCGATGCCAATTAAATTTCTTGGAACCAGTGGAGTGTTTGATGGAAATTCACTAAGCGATTACCTAGTTGCTCGAGATGACTGCCCCTTGTTTATAACAGAACGACTTTGGTATCGATTTATATCAAGTAATGAACCGTTAGCAGATACTGCATTACCGAAAACCTTTTCTAATCGGGATATTGCAAATTTAGTCAAAGCAATTGGCACACATCCTGCTATGCGTGATGAACGATATGCGATGGTCAAACCACCATTAGATTGGTTTGTTTCTGTTGCCAGAGCTTTTGGCATTACCCCTTCTAAGTTTTCAAACACCGCGACAATTCGCAACAATTTAAATCTGCTAGGACAGGTGCCTTTCTTGCCACCCAATGTTGGTGGTTGGCCCGCAGATCAGGCGTGGCTTTCAACCGCCTCTGCACAATTTCGAATTTCCTTTGCAGAGCGATTAATTAAGGAAGCAGACCTTTCACCAATTGCAGATTTACCTGCGCGATCCCGCGTCGAAGCTATGTTGGATTGGCTGGGCGTACCTGCTTGGAGCAGCCGCACCTCCTTAGCGCTACGGGGAGCGCAGAAAGATCCAGCCCGGTTGACTTTGTTAGCAATCTGTTCTCCTGAATATGTAGTGAGCGCGTAGGAAGGAAAAAGAAATCATGGACACAATTACTAGGCGCCAATTTCTAAAAGCAACAGGTGCGGGGGCATTAGGAGCTGCTGCTACCTCTTTGACCTTTGAAGATATTGCAGAGGCTGCGATTACAAGACCTCTGCCATTGGGTACTCCGATATTGGTTGTGGTTACTTTGTATGGTGGAAATGATGGTTTAAATACCGTAGTTCCAGTCACTGATTCGATTTATCAATCTCTGCGTCCCGGCATCGCTTACAAAGAAAGTGATGTTTTACCACTCAAAGACAACCTTTATTTAAATGGCTCTATGACCGGGATGCACTCACTTTGGAATAAGAATCAAGTTGCGATTGTGCGAGGAGTTGGTTATCCAAACTCGGATCGTTCACACTTTTCATCGATGGCAATTTGGCAATCGGCGATTCTTGGTGCGGCAAAAACAGGCTGGCTGGGTAGATGGGTTGAGACTCAGGCAGAGGATCCCTTGTTGGCCATTGGTTTAGGTTCTGTTTTGCCACCATTGCTGGCAGGCGAGAAACGCTCTGGCTCAGTTTTACCACTTGGCGGATTAAAGGTGCCAACTGGTTCTTTAGCAAGTGATTGCATGAAACTTTCAATTGCAAATCGAAATGACAATTTACTTCAAGCAACGGCGGCAAGAAGTATGAGGAATTTGTTTACTGTCTCTTCCGACATAACGCCTATTTTGAAAGCTCCTGCGCCGGCGGCCTCAGATTTACCAACCGCAGTGGGTGGAAATGCAGGAGGGGATAGCAATTTAACTCAGCAGTTGGATATTGTCGCAAAGTTAGTTGCGGCAGGCGCACCAACCCGAGTCTGGTCTGTATCTCTTGGTGGATTTGATACCCATGCTGATGAAAAGGGCGCACAATCTATTTTGTTAGGTGTTGTCTCTGAAGGAATTTCAAAATTCATGTCTCAGATGAGGGCAACAAATCGCAGCAAAGATGTTGTAGTTTTGGTTTATAGCGAATTCGGCCGCAGAGTTAAAGGCAACGCATCTGACGGAACAGATCATGGAACCTCGGGACCCGTTTTTGTAATAGGTGAAAAGGTCAAGGGAGGCTTCTACGGAGAACAACCTTCATTGCACGAGTTGAAAAACGATGATCTTGCCGTCACCTCAGATTTTCGAGACATCTACGCCAGTATTTTGGAAAAGGTTTTGGGCACGCAGGCAGAAAAAGTTTTGGGTAATTGGAAGGGCCGTACCCCATTATTTAACTAGCTGCCGCAAAGTATTTGGGCTAAATCGGTAGCATGGGTGGGTGAGGATAGATTCACCAGCAAATATGCGCCAACTTGGCGCCAAGCTGGCTGCTCATTTAAAGCCCGGCGATCTAGTTGTATTGCGCGGCAATCTAGGGGCTGGCAAAACGGCGTTAACTCAGGGCGTTGGTGAATATTTAGGAATTAAAGATGTCACATCTCCAACTTTCGTTATAGCCCGCAGCCATAAAGGAAAAATTCCCCTGATCCATGTAGATGCTTATCGGCTACTTGACAGCGGTACCGATAATTTTCAAATTGATGATTTGGACCTAGATACTTCCCGCCCCGGAGCAATCACGGTAATCGAGTGGGGTGAGTCTGTGGCCGCCCGGCTTAATGAAGATTATTTATTGATTGATATTAGTTTTGGTGACGAAGAAGATGAGAGAACTGTTGAATTTATTGGCCATGGTGCAAGATGGGAGGGGTTCTCACTTTGATTTCATTGGTTATCGATACCGCTACCGATCGCACAAGTGTTGCGCTATTTCATCGCAATGAACTGTTATTTGATGGTTATCACGATGGCGCAACCGCACATGCTGAAGCTTTACCCAAGTTGGTTTCTGATGCCCTGGCGGTAGAGAAAAATATCAATCAGGTAGTAGTCGGGATGGGCCCGGGTCCATTTACCGGATTGCGGGTAGGTATTGTTTTTGCACAAAGTTTTGCGCAGGCCCGCAATATTGCCTGGCGTGGAGTTTGCTCCTTGGATGGTTTTGATATTGATGCTGATGAATACATTGTTACCAGTGATGCGCGGAGAAAAGAGGTTTACTGGGCTAAGTACAACAAAGGGGAGAGAACTTACGGACCTCAAGTTTCGACACCTGATTATGTTGCAGAGCTTCCAGAGAAAAAGTTTGGTTTCGGATTTGGTTCAACAATTTATCCATCGATGGCATTACTTCTGGCAAAATCTCAATCTAGCTCGGTAACTCAACCCATTTATCTGCGTCGTCCTGATGCGGTTCCAACAAGTGAGCGCAAGTGATTTCATATCGCGACATGATCTCACTCGACATTCCGGTTTTAGCCGGTCTTGAAAAAGAGATTTATCCAGAGAGTCCTTGGAGCCCAGCGCAGTTTCGAGAAGAGCTGTCTGGAGTTCCAAGAACTCGTAAGTACGTAGTGGCATTGGATAACCAAGAGATTGTGGGTTACGGAGGAGTTGCACTGGCCGGCGATGTCGCGGATATTCATACTCTCACGGTGATTCCAAGTTATCGTAGAGAAGGTATCGCGACTCTGATGCTGCAAGAGTTAGAGAGTTGGGCGATTTCAAAGGGCATCAATAATTTTATGCTTGAGATGCGAGAGGGCAATCTAGAGGCACAGCCGCTGTATGAGAAATATGGCTATCAGGTGATTTCGCGGCGAGACAATTACTACGCGCCGGGGATTCACGCCTTAATAATGCGCAAAGAGGTTAAAGATGTCTGAGCCATTGGTGTTAGGCATTGAAACCTCCTGTGATGAAACTGCTGTAGGAATAGTTAAGGGACGCAAACTTCTCGCCAATGTAATCGCTTCAAGTGTTGAGGAGCATGCCCGTTTTGGTGGAGTTGTGCCCGAGGTGGCTTCAAGGGCTCACTTAGAGGCGATGCCGGCCACAATCCAACAAGCATTGGAGATCAGCGGGGTTAAGTTAAAAG
>JBEDAQ010000063.1:0-2538 GCA_041177685.1 Actinomycetota bacterium
GATGTTGATGCCATCGCGGTTACCGCAGGCCCTGGCTTAGTAGGCGCCTTGTTGGTAGGGGTTTCAGCGGCAAATGGTTTAGCACTTGCTTTGGACAAACCGCTTTACGGCGTTAATCATTTGGCTTCACATGTGGCGGTTGATTTACTAACACATGAAGAGGAAATTCGACCAACAATCGCTTTGCTAGTTAGCGGTGGTCACTCCTCGATTTTGCAGGTCAGTGACATCACTTGCGATATCAAATCATTAGGACAAACCATTGATGATGCGGCGGGAGAGGCGTTTGACAAGATTGCGCGTTTGTTGCATTTAGGTTTTCCGGGTGGCCCGTTGATTGATAGAGAAGCAAGAGCCGGCAAAGTAGATGCCATCAACTTCCCGCGCGGTTTGACCAACGCCAAAGATTTGGCAGAACATGAGTTTGATTTTTCTTTCTCTGGATTAAAGACTGCGGTATCTCGATATCTGCAGGCCACTCCAGAGTTTGTTCGCGCAGATGTCGCTGCTTCTTTCCAAGAAGCGATTGTTGATGTGCTGCTGCAAAAAACAATTAAAGCTTGCCAACAAACCGGAATTGATTCTCTGGTAATTGCTGGCGGCGTCGCTGCAAACTCAAGATTGCGTGCGGTTGCTCAGGAACGCTGCGCTAAAGCCGGCATTCAACTGCGCACCCCTCCGCCCGCGCTTTGTACCGACAATGGGGCAATGGTTGCGGCTCTCGGCTCTTTGGCCATGACCGCTGGACGTCCCGCATCCACTCTGGGAATCGAGGCGGCTTCGGCAATAACTCCGAGCCTGCCTATTTGGGCCTAAACCTGGATTTGAGCGTGGGAATACTTACCCATAGGCTTGGCGTTAGCACTCGCCGGGTAAGAGTGACAAATAGCCCGGACCCAAAGTACGTGTAAATCTATAAGAAGGAGCTAACGCGATGGCCATTGCCATTAAGCCACTTGAAGATCGCATCGTTATCAAAATCAACGAAGCAGAAGAGAAGACCGCATCAGGTCTTGTCATTCCAGATACAGCAAAAGAGAAGCCACAGGAAGGCACCGTTGTTGCCGTAGGTCCAGGCCGCTTTGATGATGGAGTTCGCGTTCCAATGGATATCAAGGTTGGCGATGTTGTTCTCTACAGCAAGTACGGCGGAACTGAGATCAAGCATGGTGGCGAGGAATATCTAGTGCTATCTGCTCGTGACATTCTTGCTGTTATCGAGAAGTAATAAGAGACGATAACCAAAAATGGGTAAATCACTTCAATTCGACGAAAATGCTCGTCGCGGAATGGAGCGTGGAGTAAACATCCTCGCAGACACCGTAAAAGTTACGCTCGGCCCTAAGGGTCGCAACGTTGTAATTGGTAAATCTTTTGGTGCGCCACTAATCACCAATGATGGTGTGACAATCGCCAAAGAGATTGAGCTATCAGATCCAGCAGAAAACATGGGTGCTCAACTTGTTAAGCAGGTTGCGGAAAAAACCAATGATGTCGCTGGAGATGGAACTACTACCGCAACGGTTTTGGCACAGGCCATGGTCAAAGAAGGTCTTCGTAACCTTGCTGCCGGTGCACAACCAATGGGAATCAAATCAGGAATTGAAGCAGCGGTCGAAGCGGTAACTGAAAAGTTGCGCGCTAACTCCACCAAGATCTCTGACAAAGCACAGATTGCTGATGTTGCAACCATCTCTGCACAGGATCGTGGTATCGGTGACTTGATTGCTGAAGCCATGGATAAAGTTGGTAAAGATGGTGTCATCACCGTCGAAGAGTCTTCAACTACTGGCCTCGAGCTCGAATTCACTGAGGGTATGCAGTTTGATAAAGGCTATATCTCTCCATACTTTGTTACCGATCAAGATCGCATGGAGGCAATCCTTGAGGATGCCTTTGTATTGATCTCCGCAGGCAAGATCTCAGCATTGGCTGATTTATTGCCGATTTTGGAGCAGGTCGCAAAGGCTGGAAAGCCACTACTGATCATCGCCGAAGATGTAGAGGGCGAAGCGCTTTCTACTTTGGTCGTTAACCGTATGCGTGGGGTTTTCACCTCAGCTGCTGTTAAAGCCCCGGGTTTTGGTGATCGCCGCAAAGCGATGTTGCAGGATATGGCGATACTTACTGGTGGTCAGGTAATTTCTAGCGAGGTTGGACTAAAGCTTGATCAGATCACACTAGATATGTTGGGCCGCGCCCGTCGTATTGTGATCACAAAGGATCACACAACCATCGTTGATGGTGCCGGCGATAAGAAAAATGTTGAAGGTCGCATCGGCGAGCTACGTCGCGAAATTGAAGCTGCGGACTCTGATTGGGACCGTGAGAAACTTCAAGAGCGTTTGGCAAAACTTTCTGGTGGCGTCTGCGTAATTAAGGTTGGCGCACATACTGAGGTTGAGTTGAAAGAGAAGAAGCATCGTCTTGAAGATGCAATCTCTGCAACCCGTGCCGCAGTAGAAGAGGGAATCGTTGTTGGTGGTGGAGCCGCGTTGGTTCATGCCGCAACAGTTCTTGATGGCGATCTTGGTTATG
>JBEDAQ010000064.1:0-3212 GCA_041177685.1 Actinomycetota bacterium
AACTCCACCATCATTGTTTGGGCATACTCTTTAGCGGTTTGTTCTCGGCTTGCATCCCAAAGTCCAGGAATCAATCTTTCACTCACCGCATACAAAGCTTTTATTTTTTCTTCACCCTCCAGGACTTTGCCAACACCAAAGGCCATCACTGAGCGGTAATTCATTGAAGAGTTAAAAGGGCTGCGAGCTGAGACGATGCCATCAATCAAGGTAACGGTGGCACAGATCTGAACTCCAGCTTTTAGAGCCATAAACATCCGAGATCCGGTCGAGCCGTGGAAGAGCATGCGATCGCCATCCCTGCCATAGGCAACTGGAATGACCATGGGCTCGTTACTTTCTGGATCATTAAATCCAACATGGGCAACCAATCCTTCATCCAGAATTGCATAGATTTCAGAGTAGTCCTCAACTCTTCGGTTGGGTTTACGTTTTATCTCCCGGTTGGACATAAAAATCAGCCTATCTCAATTAATCTCAGATTAATTAAAAACTACAGTTCGATTTCCGACGATAAAGATTTTGTCTTCGGCATAAAGGCGCACAGCTTTAGCTAGAACTCTTCTTTCGATATCTCGACCGATAGCAATTAACTGCTCTGGGGTAGAGGCATGGGTTACATGTGCAACATCTTGCTCGATGATTGGGCCTTCATCTAAATCAGAGGTTACAAAGTGAGCGGTTGCTCCAATTATTTTTACCCCTTTAGCGTGTGCTTGGTGATAAGGCTTTGCACCTTTAAAACCTGGCAGGAATGAGTGATGGATATTTATGATCTGGTTGGCGTTTTGTTTGCAAAACTCTGCGGAGAGAATCTGCATATATCTGGCTAGCACAACAAAATCGATAGCCTCCGATTTAATCAATTGAGATAGCTCTGCCTCAGCAGCAGCCTTGTTGGATTCAGAAACCGGAATGTGCACGAATTTTGTACCGTGGGACTCGACCAAGCTCTTTAAATCCTCACGATTACTGACCACCAATGGAATCTCAATTGGGAGTTCGCCAAGCTCGAGCAAATAGAGGAGATCTCTAAGGCAATGACTTTCTTTTGTGACCATAACAAGTGCACGCTTAGGAACTGAGCTATCTCGAATTGATAGGCGGGGTCTAAACTGGGAGAGACCTTCGCTCAAAACCTTTTGCGCTTCTGCAAGGGAGGAGTTGGTTTCAAAACGGGTGCGCATTACAAAGGTATTTGTTACTGGATCGGTGAACTGTTGGTTCTCGATGATGTTGCCACCAGCGGCCAGAACGGAGCTGGTCATGGCATGGACGATGCCTGGTTTATCTGGACACTGCAGCGATGCGATCAAATCCACCGCCGCAGTCTAACTTCTAGAGTCCTGGGCTAGTGATTAATTTGGAACCGCTTTAGTGCTTTCGGTGCCCACCAGTTCCACTCCCCAAACAAACGCATTAGGGCAGGTACCAAGAAGGCTCGAATTAGGGTTGCATCCAAAAGAATTGCAAAGGCAACTCCGAAGCCCATCATCTTGATTGAGGTAACACCGCTAATAATGAAAGCGGCGAAGACTACGGCCAGGATGAATGCAGCTGCGGTAATAATGCGGGCTGATTTCTGCAATCCGTATGCCACTGATTCGATATTTGCCTTACCGGCATCATGTTCTTCTTTGATACGAGAGAGCAGAAATACCTCGTAATCCATTGATAAACCAAATGCAACCACAGCAACGAGAACCATTGTGCTGGTATCTAGAGTTCCAGTATTTATGAAGTCACCGACCAAGAAGCTGAGATTTCCATCGATAAATATCCAGGTAAGTACTCCCATAGTTGCGGCTAGTGATGCGAAATTGAGAATGATGGCTTTGATGGGCAAGAGGATTGAACCAGTGAAGAAGAAAAGTAGAAGTAGCACTGTGAAGATAATCCAACCCGCAACCTTTGGAAGTGTTTCAGAGATGGCACCTTGTGTGTCGGCGTAATCGGCCGCAACGCCACCAACCAAAGTTCCACTTGGAGCATCCAAATCCCTAATTTTGTGGATTAGCTCTTCAGCCTCTGGGGTTCGTGGTGGCATTGAGTGAATCGCGACCAAGCGCACACTTTCACCAACCGTTTCTGGTGTTCCAACTCTTATTACTCCTGGCACAGTAGCCAAGCTTTGCGAGTAGGCGGCAATCTCTGCGGTTTGATTAGCACCTGTTGGGAAGATGATCTCTATCGGATTGCTTTCTTGGCCAGGAAATTCGTTAGCAATAAAGTCTGATGCGATGTAAGCCCGATCATCCTTTGGTAGAACTCTGCTATCTACCTGACTGAATTTGATATTTGCAATAGGCGCAATTAGAAGTAATAACACTAAGGAAGATGCTGTAACTACTGTTATCGGACGCTTCATTACAAAGCGCGCCAGTTGTGCCCATCTGCCATCCTCTTTTGGTTTGATGCCGCTCTTTCTAACCACACCTTTATCTACCTTGCTTCCAATTAAGGCAAGGATTGCGGGAAGCGGAATCAATGCTCCAATTACAGCAAGGGCAACTACAACCGCACCGGAGTAGCCCATTGATTTCAGGAAGTTTTGCGGGAAGAAGGTGAGTGAAATCAAGGTAAGCACTACCGTCAATCCTGAGTAGAAAACCGTTTTTCCTGCGGTGCGTAATGTGTTAACAACCGCATCTTCATTAGAGAGTCCTTTGTGTAGCTCTTCTCGGAAACGGTTCACTATTAATAAGGCGTAATCAATACCTAATCCGAGTCCCAAACCAGTAGTTAGGTTTAGAGCGAAAACACTCACATCTGTTACGAAGGTTAATAGGTAGAGAGCCAGGAATGTTCCAAGGATGGCGGTAATACCTACAACCAATGGCATTGCTGAAGCGGCCATTGCTCCGAAGACCAAAATCAAAAGTAGGAAAGTAAGTGGGATAGAAATAGCTTCTGATAACTTTAAATCATCTTGAATTCTGCCGTTGATGGCATTGGCAAAAACCGCTCCACCTGAAGCGAAGATCTCAACATCTCCCTTTGGGCCATCATATTTATCTTGAAAATAACCACCAGCTCTATCAATCTCTGTGAAGTCAGTGGATTTCAAGTAAACAAAGATGAAGGCGGCGGTTCCATCCTTGCTCTTAAGTGATGGTGCGCCACCGGCAGACCAGTAAGAGATCACGCTCTCAACGCTGGATTCATTTCTTACTTCAGATTCAATCTGTTGTGCCTGGGCCACAACTCCTGGA
>JBEDAQ010000065.1:0-2630 GCA_041177685.1 Actinomycetota bacterium
TTTCGACGGATTTTGTGAAAGTGCACATCATAAAGTGAAATTAGAAAAGCCCAAAAGCAATAATGCAGGACTATCATCAAGCCAAATTAGCAAGGATATTTCTACTCTCGCCAAGATTTCCACAACCTTCTAGGGTTGATTGAGAAGGGCTAAAACCTCGACAAAGGTGTTATCGAAATCAAAGTTCTTTCCAGTCATGAGCTGGAATTGGTACAAAGCCTGCGCTGTTAACAGCTCTAATCCTGTAATTACTGGTTTGGAGTTTTTTAACTGCGCTGAGGTGAAAGCTGGGGGCCAGGGAGAGTAAATGGCATCCATAAGAACTGTGGCACCCGGAAATTTCTCTGCCAGCCTCACAACACCTTCATTTGGTACCGTGTTGATAACTAGATCAAAGCTCTCCCAGTCTTGGAATGCGCTCCAATCCTTAAACTCAACTTGAAGTTTACCGGCGGCCTGAAGCAACTTGGCATCACGGTTGTTATCTCTTCGCAGTACTTGAACTCTAGATTGATTGCCAACCAAAAGCTTTTCCATAGCGCCTACAGCTGCACGAGCGGTAGCCCCAGCGCCAATCATCAAGATCGAGTTGAAGGAGTGTTTCGACAAAAGATATTGGAAAGCCAGCAGATCCGTGCTCAGAGCGTGCCACTTTTCATTTTTTCTATAAATTGTATTTGCGGAGGCAATTCGCTTAGCCACTTCATCCAAAACTAGAACATCAGATAGTTCGGGATCACAAACCGATTCCTTCAAGGGCATAGTCAGCGAGAAACCAAACCATTGCTGGCTCTCGGTTAAGGCGCTTCGAATCCACTCACGGAACTCCAGTTCCTGGACCTCGACCGCTATGTATTCATAATCCAAATTGAATTTACGATAAAGATAATTATGAATAGTCGGCGAAAGTGAGTGGCTTATGGGTGAACCCAATACAGCTGCTGTCTGTCTCATTCAAATAACCCTGCTCTGAAATTCCTCTTATACTCTGCCTTCCAGAGCAAGAATTCATCATAGGAGCTAGTAAACCTAGTCTCACCTGGCTTTACCGTCACAAAATACAACCAATCTCCTTGCGGTGGATTCAAGGCAGCTTGCATGGCGGCTTTCGTAGGACTACCTATAGGCGTTGGCGGCAGGCCTCGATAGATGAAGGTGTTGTATCTGCTTTGCACCTTAGTTTCCTTTAATGAAACTCTGATTTCTCCACGACGATTAAGCGCGTAATGCACTGTGGAATCAAATTGCAAGGGCATACCCTTTTCTATGCGATTGTAAATCACACGTGCAACTTGGCCAAAGATATCTGGTGTCCCTTCGCTTTCTACAAGCGAAGCAATAATCATAATTTCGTAAGGTCTAAATTTAGTACTGGCTTCCCAAGATATATCCCTGGTAATCCAGTTGAATTTTCTGACCATCTCCCCCACTATTTTTGAGGCGGTGACACCTTTGTTGAAGGAGTATTGTGCTGGATAGAGAAAGCCTTCTATTTCGAACTTAGCAAAGGGTTCCCTAAGTTTTTGCTCTATATACGCCTGATCAATATCGGACTCTTTCAATCCGAAGCTGATAAGTTGTTCTTTAATCTCATTCCATCGCGCCCCATCTCTAACTTTTATTAGATTGGGAATTCGCTTCGGATCGAGAAGTTGATCCAGAGCCTGCTGGGCTGGGATTCTCGTTTCTAGCAAATGTTCACCAGGTGCTATGCGTGCCGCCCTTTCATCAGCGACTGCAATCCGAAAGAAAGCTAAAGAGGATTTAACCACCTCTAATTTTTCCAATTTGCGACCGATTTCAGAGCCGGTCTCTCCTGGCAGAATTTCAACCAATACCTCTGGGCCCGCTTGACCAGATGAATAATCTGGGGCGGCTACAACCCCTCCGTTTAAACTTCGCAAGGTCAAGGTAAACAGAAAGATAAAAACGCCCGCGCCTAACAGCCGCAACAGAGCGGGATTCGCAGGTAGTGCCTTAACTGATAGCTTCATAACCAGCCAGTTCCTTATTCAAACGCTCTGAGTTAAGAGCAAACTCCAGGATTTCAACGGCGGCTAATTGATCAATATTGGATCGATTAACTTTACCCTGATTGGAAATCACTTTTGAACTGGCGGACTTGGTTGTTAATCTTTCGTCGAGCAATCTAACAATCACTGTTTCTGCCAATTGATTCTTCAAATTACTGACCTCCGCTCTTACCTTGGCGGCGGCATTTCCCTCTTGGCCAGATAGATGCAGAGGAAGTCCAACATAAACAACAGTTACTTCTTCATTTTTGACTATCTCAGCAATCTTGGCGAGGTAATTTTCTCCAGAAAGGGTTGCATAAGGTGAAGCAAGAATTCCCGCTGCATCTGAAATAGCAACCCCTGTTCGCACATCACCTATATCGACAGCCAGGCGACGACCTAACGGCAGCATCACTAAAGTTTTCTAATTGCTTCTTTTATTGAGCTAAGTGCCGCTGTTATTTGTTTACCATCCACTCCGCCGCCTTGAGCAAAATCATCTTTACCGCCACCGCCACCACCCAAAATTGCTGAAGCGCTTTTCACCAATGCTCCCGCTTTTATACCGGCGGCCCGGGCAGCATCATCAACAGCCACAACTAAAACCACTTTTTC
>JBEDAQ010000066.1:0-5679 GCA_041177685.1 Actinomycetota bacterium
AACACCGTGATGCAACAAATGATCAGGTGACTATTGATTCAGCTCATGCAATTCAAAAGCATGGCGTCGGCGTGAAGTGCGCAACCATTACCCCAGATGAGGCACGTGTCAAAGAGTTTGGTCTCAAGCAGATGTGGAAGTCTCCAAATGGAACTATCCGCAACATTTTGGGTGGAGTTATCTTCCGCGAGCCGATCATTATCAAAAACGTTCCTAGGTTAGTTCCTCATTGGAGCAAGCCAATTGTGATTGGTCGTCACGCATTTGGCGATCAATACCGGGCCACAGATTTCCGAGTTCCAGGAGCTGGAAAGCTGACCATAACCTTCACACCAGAAGATGGCTCAAAACCAATGGAGTTCAATGTTTTTGATTTCAAGAGCTCCGGTGTTGCGATGGCGATGTACAACTTGGATGACTCAATTAGAGATTTTGCGCGTGCCTCATTTAATTATGGAATCGCCCGTAAATATCCGGTCTATCTCTCAACCAAGAACACAATTCTTAAGGCTTATGATGGTCGTTTCAAAGATATCTTCGCTGAAATTTATGAAAATGAATTCAAGTCTGAGTTTGAGAAACTGGGCTTGGAGTATGACCATCGCTTAATTGATGACATGGTTGCAACATCTCTTCGTTGGGAGGGCGGCTACATCTGGGCCTGCAAGAACTACGATGGCGATGTTCAATCTGACACCGTTGCTCAGGGTTATGGATCACTGGGTTTGATGACCTCAGTTCTTATGTCTCCAGATGGAAGAACAGTGGAGGCGGAGGCGGCGCATGGAACCGTTACCCGTCATTACCGCGATCACCAAGCCGGCAAGGCGACCTCAACAAATCCAATCGCATCAATCTTTGCTTGGACTCAGGGACTACAGCACCGCGCTAAATTAGATAACACCCCAGAGCTGGCAAAGTTTGCAGCAACTCTAGAGCGGGTTTGTATTCAAACCGTAGAGAGCGGAAAGATGACAAAGGATCTTGCGCTACTAATCAGTGAAGATGCTCCTTGGCTAAATACCCAAGAGTTCCTATCTGCTATTGATGAGAATCTACAAAAGGCAATGAAGTAAGTTTCTAAGTGAAAATTGCAGTAAAAAAGCCCCCGAGAACTCGGGGGCTTTTTTAATCTACTTTTATTTCAAACGCTTGCCATCTGCAACGTTGAATAAATGAACCGCATCGCCCTTTGCAGAGACGGTTACGGTCTGACCTGATTTGGGTGGGTTCTTTGGATCCCAACGCACAATAACCTGTGCGCCCTCATCAGATGCGTTAGCAAACTTGAGTGATGAATCAGCAGGCTTGCCGTAAACAAATGCATCAGCACCAAGCTCTTCAACAACCTCGACTTGAATATCAAAGCCTTTAGAGGCTGGGGTAAATCCTTCTGGTCGGATACCAACGATTACTGATGATCCCGCGGAGGCTGGAACATCTAGATCTAGACCACCAAGCTTTGCTTTGCCACCAGATACTGGAGCAATCAAAAGATTCATAGCAGGAGATCCAATAAATCCAGCAACGAAAGCGTTAGCAGGATTGTCATAAAGATTTCTTGGGGTATCAACCTGTTGTAGCAATCCATCTTTAAGCACCGCTACTCGATCACCCATTGTCATAGCTTCTACCTGATCATGTGTTACATAAACGGTAGTAATTCCAAGTCTGCGTTGTAGAGCAGCAATTTGGGTACGGGTTGCCACACGCAATTTAGCATCAAGGTTGGAAAGCGGTTCATCCATCAAGAAGACCTGTGGCTCGCGAACAATTGCGCGACCCATAGCTACACGCTGACGTTGACCACCAGATAGAGCCTTCGGTTTGCGCTCTAAATATGGTTCGAGATCAAGCAACTTTGCCGCCTCTAGAACTCGGCGATCACGTTCTTCCTTTGATACTCCAGCAATCTTTAGCGCAAAGCCCATATTTTCTGCAACTGTCATGTGCGGATAAAGCGCATATGACTGGAACACCATCGCGATGTCGCGATCCTTGGGTGCAACATTTGTTACATCGCGATCGCCAATAAATATTGCACCGGTGTCGATTTCCTCGAGTCCGGCAAGCATGCGAAGTGATGTTGATTTACCGCAACCAGATGGTCCGACTAAAACCAAAAACTCACCGTCATTAACGGTGAGATTCAATTTATCGACTGCAGGGGTTGTGGTTCCTGGATAGATGCGCGATGCATCCTTAAATACAACTGATGCCATTTTTTCTCTTCCTTCTCCGGGCAGGTACGTGCCCGACGTTCCGTTGGATGAAGTAAGTCCACATCGCTGTGGATGCGGCGAAGGCTACGCGTGAGTTGAGCGTGAGGGAAGGGGTAAGCAAAGGTTTTTTAGCCAGCTTGGCCCCGGTTCTTATAACCTAGGCCACCTTATGGACCCTGATGGTGCCCAAGCCAGTATCCCGGCCTTCAACCTGGGCGGCTTCGCCTTAGATCTTGGCGTTGTTCTCTTTTTCATATTTCTTGCCTCAATCTTTGTTGCTGCCGAAATCGCGTTGATTTCCCTACGCGAGGGCCAGGTTAAATCTTTGGCCGAGCGCGGCAAGCGGGGCGCGCGAGTAGCGGCTTTAGCCTCCAGCCCAAACCGTTTTCTTGCTGCGGTTCAAGTTGGTGTCACACTAAGCGGATTTTTGTCAGCAGCCTTTGGTGCTGAACGGTTGGGAAATTATGTGATCCCACGTTTAGTAGAGCTGGGCCTAAGTCAAGGGGTCAGCGAAACCCTTTCCTTAATCGGATTAACTCTGGTGATTGCCTACTTCTCATTGGTATTTGGTGAGCTGGTTCCAAAGCGTTTGGCTTTGCATTCAACAGAGAAGATTGCGCTTCTAGTTGCTACCCCAGTTTCAATAACCGCGCGGCTTTTCCGTCCCTTGATTTGGATTCTCTCTCACTCTTCAGATCTTGTACTGCGCATTTTCGGTGTTGATCCAAAGGCCTCGCGTGAGGATATGTCGGAAGAGGAGCTAGTTGATTTAGTAACGGGCCACAAAGCGTTAACTGAAGAAGAGCGGGATATCGTTGAAGAGGTATTCAACGCCAGCGAGCGACAGGTTCATGAGGTTATGGTGCCGCGTACCGAAGTTGATTTTCTCGATGGCAATTTGAGCGTCGTAGAAGCGATTCGTGTTGCGGTAGAGAAAGCACATTCTCGTTATCCGGTAGTTCGTGGAACAAGTGATGAGGTAATTGGTTTCATACACGTTAGAGATTTAATGGATCCAGAGGTTGCGCAAAGCGACAAACCAATCGTCAACTTTGTGCGCGAAATTGTTTTCTTGCCCGGAACAAAAGGGGTTTTGCCCGCCCTCTCTGAAATGCGTACCCAGCGCCAGCAAATAGCTATCGTGCTGGATGAATATGGTGGAACTGATGGAATCGTTACCATGGAGGATCTGGTAGAGACTCTAATTGGTGATATTCATGATGAATATGATGATCAAACCGCAGAGGTCTCTAATCAAACCCGTTCTGGTGATTACGAGATTGATGGCTTAATCTCCTTGGAGGATATGGCGGAGCAAACCGGCGTTGAGATCCCAGAAGGTCCATATGAAACCCTCAGTGGTTATGTAATGCACTCTTTAGGTCGCATCCCAGAGATTAATGATGTTCTCCATGTTGAGGGTGCTCGAATGACGGTTTTGACCATGGAAGGTAAGCGTGTGGGAACTTTGTTGCTATCTCGGGAGCAGGACCAACCAGAGATAAATCAGACAGATTTCAAAAAGAATTGAGAAGATAACCCAATGAAGCGTGTTTTATCTGGGATTCAGCCCACCGCGGAGTCTTTCCATTTAGGAAATTACTTAGGTGCGGTGCGGCAATGGGTAGAGTTGCAGAAAACTCATGATGCTTTTTATTGTGTAGTTGACTTACACGCACTCACTGTAGAAACCGAACCATCAGTTTTGCGCCGACGCACTTTGGTCGCAGCGGCACAATTAATTGCACTTGGCCTAGATCCACAGAAGTGCACATTGTTTATTCAATCCCATGTACCAGAGCACAATCAATTAGGTTGGGTTTTAGAGTGCTTAGCTGGTTTTGGTGAAGCTAGTCGCATGACGCAGTTCAAAGATAAATCTCAAAAGAGCGGTGCAGATCGCACAGTTGTCGGATTATTTACCTATCCAATCCTGCAGGCCGCTGACATCATGCTCTACCAAGCTAATTTAGTTCCGGTCGGCGAGGACCAAAGACAACATATCGAGTTAACCCGCGATTTAGGGCAGCGATTCAACTCTCGTTATGGTCAGACCTTTGTAATTCCAGAGGCCTATATCTTGAAGAGCGCGGCAAAAATAAATGATTTACAGGATCCAACCGCCAAGATGAGTAAATCGGCCGCAACAAACTCTGGGGTAATAGATATCTTGGATTCAGCTGATGTAAATGTTAAGAAGATTAAAAGCGCGGTAACCGACACCGGCAAAGAGGTAGTTTTTGATGAGAAAAACAAGCCGGGAATCTCAAATCTGTTGACCATCCACTCAGCCCTCAGCGGTAAATCCATCTCTGACCTAGAAAATGAGTTTGCTGGCAAGGGTTATGGCGATTTCAAATCCGCGGTCGCGGAGGTAGTAACAGATTTCTTTGCCCCAGTCCGACTGAGAACGCAAGAGCTATTGGCAGATGAAACCGCCTTACTTCAACTACTTGCGGTCGGTAGCCAAAAAGCTAGAGATGTAGCAGCAAAAACTTTGGCGCAGACTTACTCTGCTCTTGGTCTTGTACCGCCGGCAAATTAACAGCTCAACATGAAACTGCGGGCGCTGCTCTTAATCTCGACATTGACCTTGTCTGCGGTTACTCCAGCCAGTGCCGAGAATCCCTCGGCAAAGATTGCGGTGGCATATGACATCGGGTTTTTAGGTGACAACTCCTTTAATGATGCGGTTAACAATGCTTTAGTGACAGTAAAGAAAAAATACAACCTGGTAGAGCCATTTGTACGTGGCGTACCAACAAATGGTTCTGCCGTTGATCGCTTGTCACGACTTAGATTTCTAGGGGATAGTGGCTACAACTTGATAATCGCGGTGGGCCCGGGATATCGCGAAACTGTGCGTCGTGTTTCAAAAGAGTATCCAGAAATCCAGTTTGCAGTGATAAATGACAAAGCCATTGGACAGATGAATGTTTCAAATATCTTCTACCGGGAAGATCATGGTGCATATCTAGCCGGAGTGATTGCAGCAGTATTCACTAAGAGAAAAAGTATTGGCTTTATTGGCAGCGAACCAGAGTTATTGGCTAGCTTTAGCGCTGGAGCACGCGTAATCTCCAAAAGTATTCGCGTGATTAATATTCCTTACCCTGATTCGAATTCTGAGCTTAAGTCTGGGTTAGGAAAGATTGATGTTGGTTATTCGACTTGGGATGGAGATGCCTCGGTTCTCACCACAGTTCTAGATAGCTATGCCAGTAAAGTTAAGTTGATTGTGGAACGTCCCGATCAATACTTTTCAGAACTTAACTCTTCGCAAAGAGTTATATTGGCCTCTATAAATAAAGATCTTTCCCGTCCAATAGATCAATTAGTAGCAGCGGCATTAAAGGAGCGGGCCATAATTGATGTACTTGATGAAACAGAGGGAATCTATGGGCGGGAGTACAGCTTAAGAAATCGGGGAGTTTCCTTCAAAATGGTCGCTCCGATT